>JACDGI010000243.1 GCA_013821665.1 Anaerolineae bacterium | reverse complement strand
GATGACAGTTTTATAGAGGCGCAACGCTTGGTGGATGCGGGGTTGTTGGAAGTGGTCAAAGGAACATCCGGCGATGACCGTTATACACAGCATAATCTGCTGAGGGCGTATGCGCGGGCGCTACTCTTTAAAGCAGGTGAGATTGATAACACATTCAATGCTTACACTGATTTCTACACTCAAGTTGCCAATCAATTTAGTAAATTACCGCCTGAAGAATGGAACACTTTGACGGATGATCTACCAAATATTCATAATGTAGGAGATACATTGGTAGAGCAGACCAAAATTGGACAGAAAGACAATTTGGATCGGGCAGTAGCATTTTCGTATAACGTGATTCTCTATCTTCGCTTTCGGCGAGAAGTGCGGGGAATCGAATGGCTGGAAATGGGATTGAACCCAGTACGATCAATACGAGCTAATTCTGAAGATAAAGCCCATTATCAATACCTCGAAACCTTATTTTTGAATGAACTCGGTTTGATGTGGAATGGCTTGGGAGAGAAGCAGAAAGCACTGAATTATTACGAACAAGCTCTATCTCTCTTCCGCACGATGGAGGATCACGGAGGTGAGGCGACGGCGCTTAGCAATATCGGGACGGTGTGGAAAGACTTAGGAGAAAAACAAAAAGCGTTGGAGTACTATGAACAAGCGCTACCTCTTTTCCATGCGATAAGGAATAGTGGGGGTGAGGCATCGACACTTAACAACATTGGAACAGCATGGGATGATTTAGGAGAGAAGCAGAAGGCACTGGATTATTACGAACAAGCATTACCACTTATTCGAGAAGTGATGGATCGCAACGTCGAGGCGACGATACTGAGTAATATCGGGGCGGTGTGGAACGGCTTGGGAGAGAAACAGAAAGCGTTGGAATACTTTGAAGAAGCATTACCCCTCAATCGCATGGTAGGCGATCTAGGTGGTGAGGCGTTGATACTTAATAATATTGGTTTGGTATGTTTTGAATTAGGAGAGAAGCAGAAAGCGCTAGAGTATTACGAGCAAGCATTACCACTTCTCCAAGCAATGGGGAATCGCGACGTTGAGGCCACGACGCTCAGCAACATGGGGGCGGCGTGGGATGATTTAGGTGAGAAACAAAAGGCATTGGAGTACTATGAACAAGCGCTGAATCTCTATCGGGTGACAGAGGATCGGAATGGGGAAGGCAAAACTTTCAATAACATCGGTTTAGTAATGTCCGATTTGGGAGAGACGGGGAAGGCGATAGAGAATTACAAAAAAGCACTATTCCTCTTTGGCGTAGCGCATGACCGAGAAGGAGAGGCCACAACTCGCAACTACATCGGTACAGCATGGAGCGCCTTAGGGGATAAGCGGAAGGCGATAGCTTTCTATAGGCAAGCGCTATCCATTTATCACACGATAGGGAGTAGTGAGGGAGAAGCGAAAGTTCACGGATATATAGGAATCATGTATAAGAACTTAGGACAAATAGAAAATGCAATCGCTGAAATCCGTGAAGCAATTGCGATCCTTAAGCAGCATAACTTGACATATTCTACGAGTGGCGAGTCAGTCGAACATTACGAGGAAGTGCTACAGTTGTGGGAAAGTGAGCGGAAGAATCCCTACCCCCAGTTCCCCCCCGTAAACGAGGGAGAAAGTCAGGACGAGCAAGCTCAAGTGTTAGCACAGATTCAAGTGGAGAGTGAGGATGAGTTACGGGCTGCGCTAAAGCGAGGTGGTATGGATGAGGCAGCAATTGAGCAGACGGTTGTAGAGATCATAGCTGCGAATAAGCCGCAACCGAGTGCCCCTAATACGCTACCTGTTGAGACGGTGCGAGCATTTGGCGGCAACACAATTGCTGTTATGACGACGGCTACGGATAAACTTAGCGAATGGCAAGACCGGCTTCAAGGTGTTCAAACTGATTTCGTCGGACGCGAATTGGATTGGGTGCAAGAGGTTGCATTCGTGAACGCATTATTGTCCGTTTTAGATGGACAATCGCCTGTGCTGCCAACCGATAATCCTTATCATCAGGTAATCGAGCAGGTACTGGCGCAAATCAAGGGGACGGATAAACCGGAGTAGCGACAGTCAAATGCGGTAAACGCGGCGGGGTGATGCACTCCGCCTTTTTAGTTTGCGGCGGCCAGTGGCACGGCCTGTGATTGCGTCCAAGTGAGGGCGGTTTGGATGAATAAGGCGGCAGCGGGCGAGGTGTCCTGATCTTTGGTGACGAGACCAATTTGCAACGGTTGGGGCGCACGTAGAACATTCTTTTTCGCTATAATGGTCATCAATGATTATGGAGTGAAACAGCATGACCCAACACGAACGAATCACAATTGATCCAACGGTGATGGTCGGTAAACCCTGCATCAAAGGTACACGGATTACGGTTGAATTGATACTCGAAAAGCTGGGGGCCGGGTTGAGTTACGGTGAGATTTTGGAGGATCATCCCCGGCTTACTCGTGAGGATATTCTAGCGGCGATTTCATTTGCTCACGATTATCTAGCACAAGAAGACATTATTCTGGCAGATGGTCAAGCACTTTGAAAATATTGGTTGATGAATGCTGCCCAAGTGCAGTAGCTTTTGCTCTGCGCTCGGACGGACATGATGTTGAATATGTGGCTGAAGATGCGCCAAGCACACCAGATAAGAGTGTTCTCAGTCGCGCACTTGCAGACGAGCGTATCATTGTGACTGAGGATCGTGATTTCTGTGAGTTGGTTTTTCTCAATAAACTCCCGACCTATGGCATTATTCTTGTTCGTATCAACCAGGCAAAGCGACAAGAGAAAATTCAACGTGTTCGTGAGGTTTTCGCTCATCATAGTGCGGAATTACCTCATGCAATGATTACTTTGACATTGACCAACATCCGAGTCAGATCGCTTAAGCACGAATAAAAGAAAATGCAAGATAGCCGATTGGCGGGGTGATGCACTCCGCCTTTTTAGTTCATGGCAGCCAATGGCAAGGATTGTGACTGCATCCAGTCGAGGGCGGTTTGGATGAATAAGTTGGCAGCGAGGGAAACAGTGTCCTGCTCTTTGGTGACGAGGCCGATTTGCAACGGTTGGGTCGGATCAATAGGCGAGGCGATAAGCGTTGAAACATGATATGGCGGACGAATTTCTAAGTGGTACTACTCATTTTTGAGCCGAACGTCTCTATTTTGGGGGAAAGAAGTGCTATATTGTGAGTAGTATTCACAATTCATAGAGGGAGGCCGTATCATGTTAACAATGTTGTCGCGGAACTGGTGGTTGGTCGCGCTGCGTGGCGTGATCGCTATCCTTTTCGGGTTGGTGACGCTGTTCTTTCCGGGTATCGCGCTGAGCAGCTTCGTGTTGCTATTCGGGGCGTATGCCATTATTGATGGGCTGGCGGCAGTTTGGTCGTCAGTTCAGCACCGCACCGAGCAAGGCTGGTGGATTCATTTGCTAGAAGGGGTCGTGAGCGTCATCGCAGGTATTTTGGCGTTCGTGTATCCGGGTATCACGGCGTTGATCGCGCTGTATATCATTGCGTTCTGGGCAATCATGACTGGCGTGTTCGAACTGCTGGCGGCGATCCGGCTGCGTAAGGAAATCACTGGCGAGTTCTGGATGGGACTCAGCGGAGTCATCTCGGTCATCTTTGGTATTGTGTTGATCGCTGCGCCGGGTGCAGGCATCCTCGCAGTGCTGACGCTGGTGGGTATCTACGCCATTGCTTTCGGCGTGTTCCTGATTATGCTGTCGCTGCGGTTACGCTCACATGCGACACATTCGAATACACCGACACATACGATGGCCTAAGGTAGAAATTAAGAAGCAAGTTTCAAGTCGCAAGCCAAATGCGATTGAATTGCAAAATAAAAATCAACACGGAAATTGGGACATCGCGAGGTGTCCCTTTTTTGTTGCGCTCGCCTAAATGATTAAGGTTAGCTGATATTCGTCCTATTCTCCGCAACTTAACCCCGGTTAATGCGTTATTCCTTATGAGCAAATGTAATGAGTAACCAGTCTTGTGGGTATAAGGCTGTATAATGCGTTACGCTATAGATCAATAAGCTGAGGTGCAAACGTGCCATCGCTTCAGTTACCGTTCGTTTTCGTTTAATGCAGTAGTCACGATTGGAGAATGAATGTAATGGCTTCCGCTTCACATGCTTCACAACAAGAACTCGATCCTCAAAACTGGAAACAGGACGTCGCGCCCTTCCAAAAGGCCAATTGGCGCGAAAGTATCTGGATGTGTGCCACCAGCATTTTGCCTTTCTTTGTGCTGTGGTATCTGATGTACCGCAGTTTGGAAGTGTCGTATATCATTACCCTGCTGTTGGCCTTGCCCGCAGCCGGTTTCACCATGCGCATGTTCATCATTTTCCATGATGCGGGACACGGTTCCTTCTTCCCATCGCGCAAGTGGAATGATTTTATCGGTATCTTCACCGGCATTTTCTTGATGACCCCTTACTGGGCTTGGCGACACAGCCACGCCATCCACCACGCAACGGCAGGTGATCTTGACCGTCGTGGAACAGGCGACATCTGGACGATGACCAAGGAAGAATATTACAAGCAACCCAAATGGAAGCGTTTCGGCTACTGGCTGTACCGCAATCCATTTGTGATTTTCGTGATTGGCCCGACGTTGGACTTTGTCGTTCTGCAACGCTTATACCCGATTAACGCCGCGACCGATCCCCGCGAAAAGCGCAGTGTGATGTTCACCAATGTGATGCTGTTGATTATTTTCGTGATCGCAGCGCTGACCATTGGCTTGTAGGCATTCATTTTGGTTGAACTGCCAATTATCGCAATTGCGTCGACAGCCGGTGTGTGGCTGTTCTACTGGCAGCATCAGTTCGAGGATGTGTATTGGGAACGCCACGATCAATGGGATTTTGCCCAAGCGGGTTTGCATGGCAGTTCTTATTACAAGATGCCCAAGCTGTTCCAATGGTTCAGCGGCAACATTGGCTTCCACCACATCCATCACCTCAGCCCACGCGTCCCGAATTACGAGCTGGAAGACTGCTACAACAACAGTGAATTGTTCCAGTCGGTTGAGCCGATGACCTTCTGGAAGAGTATCCGCTCATTGAATATCCGCCTGTGGGATGAAGATCATCACAAGATGGTCGGTTATGCCCATGAGGAAGAAACCGATAGTGAGACTGAAATGCCATCCGTTAATTCGACATCAGGTTTGACTGAAAGCTAAACTGGTTTCGATCAGTTGATTGTCAAGCGAGGGGCTTTTATAAGCCTCTCGTTTTATTTAAGGCAGTTACTATTTAAGTTTTTGAGACTTCAGGTTAAGACACATTAGCTAGTTGGCTACTGTCTTAACAAATGACGTGTGATATACACGATGCTATCGTCACTTTGTGTTATGGTCTGAGGACAGAATGAATGCTTCGCAACCTTTAGAAAAAGCGGTTCCAATTCCAGTACGCGGTCATGCGACCCTATACATTGTGATTGGTCTTATCTGTTGTATTGTCAGCTTGTTGATATTTGCACAATTGGTAGATGGTGTTTCGGAAAATGAATTTATTGTCCAGATTGACGTGGCGCTGGCAAACGCACTGCACAGCGTAGCAACGGCTGGCAGCACCTCAGCCTTTGAACTCATCAGTTTGTTCGGTGGCACCATCCTATTCGGTTGGAGCTTGCTGGTCGGGTTGATCTTTGTCTGGAAAAGACAATGGCTAGGGCTTATCATATGGACAATCACGATTGTTGGCGGTGAAGTATTGAACTCAATACTCAAACTCTTTTTCGCACGTCCACGTCCAACCTTTGCAACGCCGTTGGTTATTGAGCGGTTTTACAGCTTTCCAAGTGGACATGCCATGATGTCCTTCATCGCCTATGGGATGTTGGCCTATATCATCTGTCTGATGCTGAAGAACAATGCGCAACGGTTATTAGTCATTTTGGCGACGGGTTTTATTGTCGTGATTATTGGTGTAAGCCGGATCGCGCTGGGTGTGCATTATTTAAGCGATGTGCTCGCCGGATATTCGGTGGCTGCATTGTGGCTGATTACCTGCATTATGACATGGCGTCTTATCCATTCGCGGCGCGCAGCTCGTTCCGCGACTGCCTAATCAAACAAAAAGCCGCAACCTATTTTAGAGGATTGCGGCTGATCTTTTTAGTTCTGCAAAGCAAATCCTTTTAATATTTTAGGCGGGATCACCCAAGCGGCGTTCGGTGCCTGATGCCAAGCGTTGGATGTTCTCGCGGAAGCGATAAATAATCATTACGGCGACGACGGTGATGTAAAATATGTATTCCATTGGCATGGTATGTTGGGTGATGAGTACCAAGATCCAAATGGTCGCGAGAGCGCACATGCTCAGCACAGCCAGTGAAACGTAACGCGTCAGGGCGATGATGGCGACACCTAGAACCGAGATCGCGACCAGCAGTTGCAGCGGGGCGA
Organism: Anaerolineae bacterium; assembly: GCA_013821665.1. Lineage (GTDB taxonomy): Bacteria > Chloroflexota > Anaerolineae > Aggregatilineales > Phototrophicaceae > CFX2. The sequence goes on along the minus strand of JACDGI010000243.1, from coordinate 3,755 downwards.
TGGCGAACATCGTACCAAACCAGATGGCCGCGCCTTTGCCGCCTTGAATAGTGCCGGTCAAAAGTGTCGCGAAAATCGACCAATTGTGACCAATAACCGCAGTGGTGGCGGCGATGGCTGTGGCCGCCGCCCAATTGTTAGGCATAACGAGCGTGGCGAGTGCAATGGCGACGATGCCTTTGACACTATCACAAACCCAGACGAGGATACCCCACCAGAAGCCGAGCGAACGTCCGACATTGGTTGCGCCCATGTTCTTGCTGCCAACCTCAAAGATGTTTATCCCTTTGGTCTTGGCGACGATGTAAGCGGTTGGGATCGAGCCGAACAAATAGCCGATCACTATCACCATCACAAGTTGTACAAAAGGACTGTCGCTCATTATATGCCTCCCGGCAAAGTAACCGCACCATTACTTTAAGGTACCACGAAGTTGCGGACTGTAACTTAAAAAACCCTTAACGAGTCTGCTCGTTATGATATTGGTACAAACGCTCATTATTGCCTTATCTCCCGAATTAAGCGAATGGGAGGCCGTTTGACCAACGTAATAAATTATGTTATCTAAGGGAGGAATCAGCGCAGCACCCAAAGTCAATCCATATCTTGGCGGTTAAATACTGTCAAGGAGTATCTATGAAACGATTATCACCCCGCGAGTATGACTATGCCTTCGGGCAAATGATGTTGACCCTGCGCTCGGCAGTCGGGCTTACGCAAGTGGGATTGGCGGCTATTCTAGGAGTCTCTCGCCGCTCAGTCGGTGATTGGGAGTCTGGCAGTAGTTATCCGAAGGCCGAGCATCTTAAACAATTTATTACGCTGGCGATGGAACAGCGGGCTTTTCATGTTGGGCGTGAGGACGAAGAAATTCGGGCGCTCTGGAAAATATCTCAGCAGAAGGCGCTACTGGATGAAGGGTGGCTGGCTGCGTTGTTGACCCCACAGCAGCAGGTAGAGAGCAAGCATATGGCAGCACCACCTGTACCTTTGCCGCGTAAGAGTCGTGTGGATTGGGGTGATGCGCTTTCCGTTCCGACTTTTTATGGTCGTGAGTGGGAACTGAACCTGTTAACCGGGTGGGTGGTTGAGGAACACTGCCGGATGATAAGCGTGCTGGGTATGGGTGGCATCGGCAAATCGGCGCTGGTGGTGACCTTAATGCGGCAGTTGACCGAGCAGTTCGAGGTCATCGTCTGGCATTCATTGCGGGATGCCCCAACACTTGAAACACTGCTGGAAAAATGCGTGAATGTGATTGCGGCGGAAGCAACTAGCCATATGCCCGACAGTCTGGAAGAACAATTAGAACTACTGCTGGAGTATCTGCGAAAGCAGCGCACACTGCTAGTGCTGGATAATTTGGAGACTTTACTTGAAGAAGGAGAAGGCAGCGGGCGGATGCGAGCCGGGTATGAGGGCTATGGACGGCTGCTGCAACGGCTGGCAGAGAGCGATCATCAAAGCTGCATCCTGCTAACGAGTCGCGAGAAGCCGGAGGGATTATCGGCGCAGGAGGGGAGTCGATCCCCCGTGCGCGTGCTGCGACTAGCGCAATTAGATGTCGGCGCATGTGAGCAGTTATTAGCGGAAAAAAACATTAGCGGCAGCGCTTCGGAACAAGGACGGCTGATCGAAGCCTATACGGGAAACCCGCTGGCGATCAAAATTGTCATGCAAACAATAGTCGATTTGTTTGACGGAGAAATTGGGCTGTTTTTAGAGCAGGGTGAGGTGATCTATGGTGATGTGCGCGAACTGCTCAACCAGCACTTCATGCGCCTTTCATCCTTAGAGCAAAGTGTGCTGCTGTGGCTGGCGATTCTGCGTGAACCTGCTGCGCTGGATGAACTGCTGAGGGTATTGGTCACGCCTGTTCCAAAGGCCCGCATACTCGAAGCAATCGAGTCGCTGTTCCGTCGCTCGCTGATTGAACGGGGACAGCGTCGAGGGAGCTTTACCCTGCAATCGGTGGTGCTGGAATATGTTACTTCACGGATTGTTTCGGATGCCAGTGAGGCGATTCAAGCAAGGAAACCGTCACGCATCCTGATTGAGCATGGTTTTGAATTGGCGCAAGGCAACGAACATGTTCGCCAGACCCAAACAAGGCTGATTTTGATTCCAATCCTCACGCTTATAAGCAATCTATATGGGCAATCTGCGGACATCGAAGCGCTATTAATGGAGCGCCTCAACCAAGTTCGGGAATCGGCTGAATTGGCACAAAGCTACGCGCCTGCTAACCTGATTGCGCTGCTGCGTTTGCACAGGGGGCATTTGCGTGAACTTGATTTGTCCGGGTTGGTATTGCGGAGTGTGCATCTGCAAGGGGTGGAAATGCAGGATGCTAGCCTATCCGATAGTCTCATGTATAACAGCGTCTTTACTGAGACCTTTGATATTGTGACGGCAGTTGCTGTCAGTGAAAAATACTGGGCAGGAGCCACTATACGAGGGGAAGTGCGTGTGTGGTCTGCGGAAGGACGGACTCTGCATCAAGTTTGGCAAGCTCACTCTGATATGATATCTGCCCTCTCGTTTGACCCGGAAGGGCGCACATTAGTCACAAGCGGAGGCTCCGATGGCACAGTCAAACTCTGGGAAGTCGCCAGCGGTGCATTGTTGTGGACAGGCAGCCATCCAAGACAAGCCTACCGTGTGGCAATATCACCCGATGGTCGCTTTGTCGCTAGCAGTGGGATTGATGCCAGCGTGCGGCTGTGGGATCTGGTGAGTGGGGTGCAGATTGAAACGCTGCCCCATCCTTGTCCTGTGATTGCAATCGCTTGGAGTCTTGAGGGATATTTGTTCGCCACTGGTGACGAAGAGGGATGTGTACGCCTATGGGATTTACACAAGACCGGAACAGCCGCCTGTATCCATACATTTACGGGACACACCAGTTGGGTGGATGGATTGGCTTTTGATCCTAGCGGTCGCTTCTTAGCCAGTGCTAGCTGGGATGGCACGGTCAAGCTGTGGGATGTCCGCAATGGATGTCTACAACAAACGCTGACTTCGCATACAGAGCGGGTCTGTCGTGTGGCGTGGAGTCCTGATGGTCGCATTCTAGCGAGCGGCGGTTTTGAAAAAACGATCCGGCTATGGGATATGGAACAGAGCAGCTACCGTGCGGCACTGCAAGGGCATACCGCTGGCATAGCCGATCTCACCTTCACACCTGACGGCCACAACCTCCTGAGCAGCAGTGAAGATGGTACGATGCGCCTGTGGAATGTCGCCAACGGCCAGTGTCTGCGGGTTATGCAGGGTTATATGAACTTTATCAACGACATCGACTGGAGTCCAGATAGCACACAGTTGGTCAGCGGCGGCTCGGATCCACTGGTAACGATCTACAGTGTGACGGGGGCAACACCGCCCAGAACGCTACAGGGACACACTCGAATCGTGTTTGGGGTGGGATGGAGTCCCGACGGTCGGTACTTAGCCAGCAGCGAGTGGAACAACATCATCCGTCTATGGGATCCCAATCAAGGTGTCTGTCTTCATGTCTTACAGCACCCGGATTATCCTGCCAACTTCTTCGATGGTTTAGCGTGGAGTCCCGATGGACAGCGGTTGGCCTGTGCAACCTACGAGCGTGGGGTGGAAGTGTTCGAGATGACCACTAACCGTCGTTGGGCTGGAGAAGCGTTTCCGGCTTGGATCCATCAGGTCGCGTGGCATGTGGATGGCACGTTGTTGGCGGGCGGTGGTGATGATGGCATCGTGTATGTATGGGATAGTGC
>JACDGI010000002.1 GCA_013821665.1 Anaerolineae bacterium | reverse complement strand
TCGGCAGACATCAGGCTATCGGCATCGCCAGGCAGCTTCAGCCGTTGCAATAACCCCACACGAAATTGTAAATGCTCATCGCCGCTGGTATCGGCATGTAACCCCATCACCGTCCGCAGATGGGATAGCCGCGCCCGCTGGGTGGAGGGTCGCGCCGGATGGGCAGTCAGGAACGCCAGCGCCTGCACCGCATCTAATCCCCATACACCAAAAGTTTGCGATGCACACCAGGTTGAATACATGCGCCAGGTAGAGGCAATTTGCGCCCGCGTGTTGTTTGACAGGCTGGACAGCAGCGCCTCAAGGTTGGCCGCGCGGCGGGCGCTGGTCATGGGTTGAATGGCTGTGCTGGTAAAAGTAGCGAGTTCGTTGGTCATAAGCTGGTCCCATTTATTGCTAATAACCTAAAAATAGGTCGCAAAATAACCGGCTCTGATACACAGATTTATGACTTCGGGAGTAAGTTACATGTGGGAAGGGGAGTCAAAAACTAATGCATAAAAGAAGGATTTACTGTAGCTAATTATACCACGAAAACGATACATTTTGACCTTGAGTTTGAGATGGCTATTGAAGAATGAAGGGTGGTCTATATAGAAAATGAGAAATTGCTAAAAATTTAGCAATTTATGATTGCTAGGTCGCAACAATTCTTTTATAGTGATCTCGAAAGTGCTAAAAATTTAGCATAAGGAGATTGCTTTTCATGAATAATCCTTTCCGTAAACCGCTTAGCCGTCGTGAAACCCAAATTATGGATGTCATATTCCAGATGGATGGAGCCACTGCCGCCGACATTGTGGAACGCCTGCCTGACCCACCCAGTTATTCATCCATCCGCGCTTTATTGACGATTTTAGAAGCTAAGGGTCATCTCACTCACCGCAAGGAGGGCGCACGTTATATTTACAGTCCCACGCTCTCAGTGGACAAAGCTAAAAAATCGGCCTTGAGCCATCTAATTAAAACGTTCTTTTCCAATTCGCCTCAACAGGTGGTCGCAACGCTCCTCTCAACCAACGATTTGTCACCAGAAGATTTGGATGAACTTGCCAAGTTGATCCAAGAAGCCCGGAAAGATGAGGATGAATCATGAATAACCTCAACCCAATCCTTCAATTTTTAGTGGTTACTTCCTTGAAAACGACCTGCATCTTAGTATTAACCGTTGTTGGCTTATGGCTGCTGCGACACAGTTCAGCCAGTCTGCGCCATTGGCTGCTCAACATTTCATTAATGGCTATATTGTCCTTGCCCTTATTTACATGGCTAATGCCTGCTTGGTCACTGCCGATTCTGCCTCAAAGTGAACTTACTAACGTGCCTACAGTCAGTCCAACAAAACCACTGGATATTATTCGGAAAAATAAACGTGACAGCGTAGAAGCGATAATTCCCTCCCACACTTCGCCTGCCGACGCGAAAAAAGCATCTGTAATCACCAAAGCTGAAATTCCAAAGGTGTCAACTCTAATACCGCAAACCCCGATTCAAAAGACTCCAAGTAGTGCATCATTCGATTTGCAGGTTTGGCTATTTGTGTTGTGGTGTGCCGGAGTGTACCTGAGTTTAACCCGTGCCCTGTGGCAGATTTTTGCGGTCAAGCGTATCAGCCAGCGCAGTATGACAGCCGACAGTGAATGGATAGCATTACTAGATAATGAACGTAAGTTTCTAAATCTTAAGCGTCCGGTCAGGTTGCAATTTTCAGAGCACGTTCAAATCCCGATGACATGGGGTTTGTGGAAGCCCATCATTCTCTTACCAGTTGAGGCTTGCGGTTGGGACATGGAACGCAGACGTGTAGTGCTCTTGCATGAGTTGGCCCATATTGTTCGCTGGGATTATCTCTCACAATGGGGAACGGTTGTTTGCTGTGCATTGAATTGGTTCAATCCACTGGTGTGGAAGGCCGCGCGGCAGGCAGAGGTCGAAAGAGAGAAATCATGCGATGATCTCGTTCTGAGTGCTGGAATTCGCGGGACGGATTATGCCCGTCATCTGCTCGATATTGCCTACACAACCGTTTCACAGAAGGCCTTCCTCGTCATGGGCTTGGCAATGGCACGGCGTTCAGGATTAGAGCTTCGGATTCGCGGGATCTTAAATGCGGGACAGCGGCGGAATACTCACACGCGTTTGCGCGTACTCGTGTTGATCACACTGCTGGTTTTACTTATTCCTTTAAGCGGGATGCATCTCGAACGGGCCGCTGCCCAAACCGACTCGATAACGCTGTCGGTTGCGATGCCTGATCCCAACAACATGGATGCGTTGCTCAAAGACTTCGAGGCACAGCATCCGGGGGTTCATGTGGTTGCCCTTGATGCAGAGCGCATACCCGATGCTGCTGATGGCTTGGCTGCTCACTTAGCAGGGATGGAAGCCGCTGCTAATGCGGCTGATGTTCTGTTCATCGAAGGCTACAACATGTCGCTGACACCCTTTGATACTCGCGCCGGATATGTTCTGGATCTGTCTCCACTCATTAACGGAGATGCCCAATTCCAGACGGATGACTTTTATCCGCAGTTGTGGTCATCCTTCCAATGGGATAATGGCATTTGGGGAATTCCATTTGCGGCTGACCCCGTTATTCTAACTTATAACAAAAAGGCTTTTGACAAAGCCAATATTGCTTATCCCACCGGGGATTGGACGATGACCGATTGGGCGAATGCTGCCACTGAATTGACACAAAAAGACGCGGATGGAAACGTGATTGCCAGCGGCTTTGCCAATTCAGGGCGCATCTTCCGCGAGTCGATTTGGCGTACTTTCTTTGACTCGGATGCGGTGGATGCGAATGTTTTTCCCAACGCGCCTCAGTTTGACCGGGACGATATTAAAAATGCAATGGAAACCTATCACGCGTTGGAGTCCCAAGGGGCAATCAGCAGTGATACCAACAGCGCGGCCATGTTCGTCGATGCCGCACGGAGACGTCCGCAAGATAATTATGGCTGGTCATTACTACCCGGTAATCATATGGTGATGCTGCCTTATGGACTTGCCATCAGTGCCGGAACCGAACATCCCGACCTCGCCTATGACTTGGTGAAATACTTGAGCGCACAACCCGATTTAATGGGCGGCATTCCAGCGCGAAAAAGCCTGAACCCGCCCGAAGGAATAGCGAGTTTTGTTGCTGCCGATTTTCGACCACTTATTCAGCAGGGGTTTGACAACAGTCTGAATTATGCTAATTTACGCTTCACGGATTATCTGAATGCCGCCTGGGGATTTGCATCCGGCCAAAACGTTACCACTCAGGATGCCATGCAAGCCGCCGAAAACCAACTTGTTAAGGATATTCAAACCGCTGATGAGCAACATGGTCATCTCACGTTAGCCGTGAGCGAGCCGGTTATCCCGGTGTTAGCGGAAGGCAAAATTGCCCTTAATTTTGATGTGGTATCCATGGAACAGCCCATTGCCGATAAACAGCAGTGGAATCAAGTCATTCAAGATTTTATCAGCAGTGATCCGCAGGTGAGTCTTATTAATCTGCGCGAGACAGGCGAACCGGCAAGTGAAGCGGCGGCTCAATCCGACTGTTTTTACTATTCTGTGAATGTCGTTCCCACAGCCTATTCATTGCTGCTGCCACTTGATCCACTTCTAAATGCGGACTCCACCTTTGATCGAGGTGATTTTCTGGGTAATGTACTAGCAGCATCCCAATATGACAATAAAACCTACACCCTGCCGGTCAACATCGAGCCGTTTGTACTGCGCTACAGCGCCGCACGTTTTGCAGCTGCCAATATTCCAGAACCCTCGAATACGTGGCAGGTTGAAGACTTTGTGAATGCGTTGGCTGCCCTTAAACCGGACAGCCAAGGACAGGCGCCGTTCGTCGATAATGGCAGTGCGGGAACCTATCTCTTAGCCTTGATTGCGGCTTATGGTGGTCTGCCGTTGGATTACCGAACCAATCCGCCTACTATTCAGTTTACTGACTCTGCTAGCGTAGTCGCGATACAACAGGTGCTGGATTTAGCCAAAAGTGGAAACATTCGCTATATGGCCTTAGGCAATGTTGACGGCGGCAGCGCGGTTCCGCCCAACGACACCACCGCCATCTATCCAGCGCTCCTCAATGGATTAGGGCGTAAACAGGGACCGGGAAGCACACCTGATAAAGCCGTTCTCTTTCCGTCAGGACAGACATTTAATGGCATCGCTTATAACCTCGGTGGTCTTTACATCAGCGCTCAAGCCCAGAATCCTGAAGCCTGCTATCGTTGGATAACCACCCTCAGCGGACATCCAGAGTTGTTCCAATCGATGCCTGCGCGTACTTCACAACTGACCTCATCCGCCTTCCAAGCAGCGACCAATCCTGATGTCATGGCGTTATATAATCAAGTCGCGACGTTGATCAATGATCCCAACACGGTCGCTTTTCCGGTTGAGGACCGGAACGTGATTAACGTCTCAAACTTCCTACTTGAGCATTGGCTGTACGAAGCGTTTGATGATTATGTGCTGAATAACGGCGATCTCAACACCGTCTTGAATAATGCCCAAACGTATGCCCAAGCCTATCAAACCTGTGCTGCTGCGCTCCCGGCTTTCGATATAGGTTCCGTTAAGGACAACGATACCAATGCCGTTATCCCGTATGTCGATTGTGCGGAACACGCCGATGGACGACTCAAGCCTATTCTTGATCCGTTGGTAGGGCGATAATTTGCTGCGGAAATGAGGTGAGATTCTTCCTCACCTCATTTTCCAACACTGTCATCCATGAATAAGTCCAGATAGTTCGCTTTGATCGACTATAAACCAGAACTTTGCTAAGATGATTGAACTTTTGTGAGTCGTAGACAGGCTAAAACCTTTATTTTGATCAGCAATCGCTCGCATGCCGCTGGAGACTTCCAACGTATAAGGGTCTTGAGTACAGCCGTGTATTAAGAGCAGAAGCGGAAGTGCCGCGCCTTGCTGATAGGAGGGTGGCGTGTAAACGAGATATTCCAGTTTTCCTTGATCGTTACCGTACGTGCCCACTGTGCCAAAAGGCGCTGGCCTTGCGCTGATGTCAGGCATTGTGATGTGATACGCAGAAGCACGATTTCCAAGACGGGCAGCAGGATAATGAGCAAGATAGGAACCCAGATGGGAATTCGTCTGCGATCAATAATGACCACCGATTCATAAAGCGCCTCACGCTGATTAGCGGCTGTGTCACAGCGTTATTGGGGGCATCTACTTCTTTGACAGCGACAACGCGCCGCCGTTTCAGAGCATGAAGCACGACGAGTACGAGTACCTCGCCTACTAAAGCCCCCAGAATACTCAACGGATTAAAATCAGTAATCGTTGGAAGCCCGAACAGATCAAAGACCACACCGCCTATAAAAGCACTGAGAATACCAAAGATAATATTCGTCATCAGCGCATAATTTCGACGCTGTATAAGACTTGTTATGCCGCCGACAATTGCCCCGATGATTAACCATACAAGCCATGCAATAAATGTCATGAGCATAATTAATTGTCTCCACAATACGCACAAAGTTGATTGAGATCAAAACACAGGAAATCTATATTCCAATCACATGAGTTTAGGCTGGAACATACACCCACATCTCAACCTGTTAAACTTCAAATGGAAGAGATAAATAACAATAACAATTATTTTAGCTGTGCAGATTAGGCCTAAATATCTAGTCCAGAATAGTCATTTGGTCGGACAAATTCACCTTATCTCCTCTTATGCCTTTGGATCAACTAAGCGATACTTCACCTGTAAGGATACTCAATCCTTATGCCAATATTCCGAAAATTTAATCCAATAGATGTAAGGCAATCAATGATGGTCATAGACAATCAACCAACGCATACCGATCCGACATCGAGTGTGGTTGACAAAGTAAAGCAAATGGTCGGCGTTAATACGAGTGAGCCGACACCAACCGAAACGGCGATGCAGGACAGGCCGATCCTTAAGTTCCGGCGGGTGCATATCATCGTGAACCCCGCTTCAGGTCAGGATGGTCTCAAATTGCCCGCACTCAACAAACTCTTGAAGGATCTCGAAATCGAGTGGGAGATGTTTGTTACCAGCCGGGGTGGTGAAGCCGGGGAACGTGCAAAACAGGCGATTGCGGCAGGCGTAGATGCCATAGTGGTTTATGGAGGGGACGGAACGGTATTAGAGGTCGCCAGCAGCATGGCTGGCAGCGATATTCCGCTGATTATCATCCCCGGTGGCACGGCTAACGTACTATCGGTTGAATTGGGCATTCCCGCCGACCAAAGTCAGGCGGCTCTCTTGCTCGGCAGTGTACCCAATGCGATCCGAACACTCGATATGGGAGTCCTTGGTGGCGGAAAACGCGATGGAGATGATCAGAGCGATTTATTCTTTTTCCATCTGGGCATGGGATTAGAAGGGGAGATGCACGAAAAGGCTGATCGTGAAGCCAAAGATCGCTCCGGCATGTTTGCTTATGTGGTCGCCGCGCTCAAAACACTTTCCAATCCAACGACATCCCATTATCACCTGACGCTGGACGGTGAGCAGGTCGAAGCCGAAGGCATCAACTGTATGGTGACCAACTTTGGTAGCGTGGGCGTTTCGGGTATTACGCTCTCTCACGCGATTGACATGAGCGATGGACTGTTGGATGTCATCATTTTCCAGGATGCCAATCTTTCGTCACTGCTCAGTGCCGCTGCGAGCGCCGTTACTTCGGGTGAACTGGCGCAGCCTCTACTGCAATGGCAAGCCCGTGAAGTGACGATCGTTGCCGATCCTAAGCAGACATTGGTGGTAGATGGTGAATTGATTGATGTCGATAGCATAACGATTCGCGTGATGCCAAAATTCGTCCGTGTCGTTGTGCCTGCTCAGAGTGCTTCGTGAAGGCTTTTGGTTCTGCTCTCTCCATCGTTCAGGCGGGTTTCGACCCGGTCTGATTAAACAGTCCTATGTTGATCATTTCAGGTGATTTATTGTAAGTCGGATGGAGGTTGCTATGTTCTGGGGTTGGTATGGTTTCAACAATGGTCGGCGGAGCAGCGGTTGTTTCTTCCTCCCGTTTTTGTGTCTTTGCGGCTCTCTGTTCTCGTTCACTGGCTTTAATGGTCGCTCCATGTTGCCTTTGATCCTCATCGCGCTGTTGGGTTTGGTTATTCCGGCCATTCTCAATCAGGGCGCGCGGCAACAGGCTTATGTCGAAGAGGGGAGTGGTGACCTGTTTGATGGCGAAAAGCCCAAACGCGATTTTGATGAAAAGCCAAAGCGCACGGGTGAATATCTTTACCGGGATGATGGGGACGTTTTAGAGGTCGTTGATCCACCGCAAGAACCTGTCCGGCGTTATCCTGATGACGCATTATAAACACCCTCATTGGAGGTTTGATATTCAATGCCGATAAGCGTATGGAGAATCAGCTAATTGCAAGAGTATCTCCTAGATGCTGAGGCAAGTTAGGCAGCATGTGCTGTCAAGGCATTGCAAATATTGGCCTTCTCTCATAGGCCAATATTTAGCACATGACCTTTGGTGAAGAATGATGAGGAAATAATTTGGTTTGTGCGGTCAAAAAATAAGACATGATAAAGCGGGCTTATCGCGAGTTATTTCCAACAGCCTAGAATGTTTCTTTTGCAAATTTCGCAATTGGGCTCATCCGTTTTTTGATGCTTATAACAGTTATTGTTGAAGTGGCGGAGTTATCCTGTGCTAGCGTCCGAAAACCACTCTCCCCGGTCATTATGAGCAGCACAATTAACAACACTTAGTGAAAATATTGATGCAACATTTACCCTCACTTAATTTGATTTCTTATCCAGCTGAATAATTTTGAACACACCACTTTTTGAAATTGGTTCCAAATTACTTGCTGAGCTAGTAGTTTGCTCTGTGCTTGTACCACCTAAAGCAATTGTGTTATCAATCGGATTCCAATCAACCTTCAATAACTCACTGATGTCATATTCAGTCTGTTGAATTTGTGAGGTTACTAAGTCTATTTCGTAAACTTGCCCTTTATTAGAAACCGCAATCACGCGTGCATCTGTGACAGTATCAAAACTTACTCCTTGAATCCATTCATCGGGTTTGGCTTGGAGTAATAATTTGATTTGTTTACCTGAAACGGCATCCCATAAACGAACCGTGCCATCTCTACCCCCACTAACAAGTTGTATACCAGTGGAATTCCAACTGACACTGAATGCTGGTGCAGTCCAATCATCTTGTGGAGCATAAGTAAATACTTTAACGCTACCGCTTTTTTGGATAATTGCCGTACCTACATTGCTGGCTGCGAATGCAAATTGTGCACTATCTGGACTCCACGCCATATCATATAACGTCACTGACAATGCTTTTGTAAGAGGCTGCCAAGTTGAGGTATCCCATGCCCTAAAATAGTCAAAACCAGAACCCAGTAATACATTACCTGCAGGTTGCCAAGCTAGACCAAATACTCCTTCAGCAAATGCGGGAATTGCCTGTATTATTTTCCCTTCGGCTACATCCCATATCTTAATGTTTGGCTCTAGTCCTCCGGCAGCCAACTGGTTTCCATTAGGACTCCAGCTAATCGTATATGTTGCTTGTTTATCGCTGATTAGAGTTTTTAAGATGTTGCCCAAGTTATCTCTGATAATCACTGTTCCATCAAGTTGAGATGTTGCGATCAATTTATAGTCCGGACTCCACTCAACATCAGTGATTGAGTCTGTGGTATATGGTTGATGTTGTTTGACAATGGGGATCTCTTTTTCTGCTAGCGCCCGAAAACCACTCGCCCCGATCAGGCCAATCAGCAGCAGCAGAAGCCCATAGTGGATATGTCTAATCATCATGCACCTCTTTGCGTTATTCAGAGCCTAGCGCGTTGGGATGATGTGCGTCAACCATCGGTGGCATAGCGTAGCGCAATTGTATATTGGCAAAGGATTTTTACTGACTCTTTTCCATCAATGTACAGCAAAGCTGCTTTGTAATCGGCGGAAATGATGGTAATTAAAGCGCCATGAAAGTTTTCAAGCCATTAGTATTGAAAAGCGGGGTTATCACGAGTTATTCATAGGATGTTTTTCACCATGAATTTTTAGCAAAAACGGGCAACAACCTGAAACGTCTCCAAATCAATTAACACGTATTCAGCAGTACCACTCGCAATTAAAAAAAATCTATAATCAGCTGTGAAAGCAGCATTAAACACATAGCCCGTATCAATGGTCGTACCTTTGATTAAGCTGAAATCATTGAGACTCCAAACTCTTATCTTTGTTGCCATTTCAGAAAGAGAAGCGTTTTCAATTTCTAAAATTGAATTTTTATCGAAATGCCATCTTGTGGGATAGAAGTCCGTAAAAGTATGCGCTGTCTTTCCAGTTTCAACATCGATCAGCACATAGTTGCCGCTCTCATCTGTTGTGATGATATATTTTCCATCGGCTGAAAAATCCCAGCCTGTAGGATTTTTTCCCGCAGGAAGTATAGCGTGAGTGATTTCAGGATTATGAATTGATGAAAGTAACAATCCAATATATTGATCAGAAAGTGCGACCCATTTACTGTCGGGCGTAAAGTGCGGGACGATAGTATATGGAAATGTGTGTAGTTTGATCCCTTCCCAAATATCCCACAAATCCCAACTGGTCTCATCTTGGCTCACTAAAATATATTGCTCATTTGGTGACAAGTAAGCTGTAGTTATCCCCGGAAAGCTATGAATAAGTTTTTGAGATTTGATTTCCCAAAGCTGCACACCCCTACTGTCTCCGCTTACTAAAATGTATTTACTATCAGCTAGAAAGACAGCATGTGTAAAACGGTCAGTTCGCTGCGGTCTAGAAAATACGGCAATCTGATCAAAGGTAACACTATCCCAGACAATTGCTTTATCCAGATTGCTCATGAGAAAGTATTTTCCATCAGGCGAAAATGCGAGTGTGGTTATATTGGAATAAACAGCCTCAATATTCTTATAACTCCAAAGCTTCTTTCCACTTTGCACATCCCACAACCACACCTCATTTAAATCGGCAGGTTCAGCCAATGCCCGCTCCCCATCTGGTGATATGGCTAGATGCAGGGCGAGGTTATCCGCCAAACATGTTGATCTATCAGGCGTTTGATAGGCGGCCAACACGTTGCTAGCGTTCAAATACTCGAATGAGATTGGAGCCAAATTTTGGGTGACCATCGGTAGAATAAAAACAAAACTACTTAAAAGGGTGGCAAGCAGAATGAGTTGCTGCATATAACCTCGTCGTAGATCCCATGAATTGATGTGAAATTCACTATACCACCCTAGTTCTGTCCAACTTTAGGCAGGTTGGGCACAAAATATGAAACTCTTAAGTGGGTACATTCAAGCTAAATAAAATTTGTTCCTGCGCACCTAGAAGGTCAAGGCTACTTTAACGGCAGAGCATTTTATCTGTTCCCACCAACCTAATTTACGACCTTGTTTGTACACAAATTGCAAGAAAAACGTTCGTTTGATTCCTTCAAAAATTACAAGACAAACGGTTGAATATCCTTGTAAATTTCTGTTGAAAATAATCTTGAAACGCCCTTTCTTTTGCAAAAAGTCGCTTGATGACCGTGATTCAGAAATAGGAACGTTTTTCTTGCAATTCTGGCGCTGCATCCAGAGGTTCAATAAATGTCTGCTAAAATTGGAAGAGTTTCTACTAGCTTGAAGTTATAGAGAGTGTGTATTTGACGAGTAGTATCCAAGAGATTTCCGCTAAACACCGACTCTCTTCGCTGCGTCGGCCCATTCTGCCTTTCATCGTCAAAGCAGGTTTGGTATTGGTCTGTATCAACGGACTCATCCTATTGGTGGTGCTCGTTGGCAGCCGCATGTTACCCAGTGCCGGGGCTGTTGCATTTTTTGCCAATAACGATGCCACCGCCGATATTTATGCGCGGGATTTGGCCGGGCACGCGCTCATTAATCTAACGAATAATAATGCTTCCAACGACAATGTAGCCTTTTCACCCGATGGTCAATATTTAACTTTTACATCCTCGTCCAACGGTGGCTTTCCTCAACTTTATTTGAAAAGGGTGAAGTGCAGCAGCTTGTTTGCGCTTTGCAACGGTGGATTGCGCCAACTCACCGATATTACGACCAATACGAATGCGGGGGTCTTATTTGCTAATTGGTCACCAAACGGCAACCAGATTGCTTATACGCGGGGTGGCGAGATTTATATTCTCAATCTAGAGACCGGCATCAGCGATAACCTCACCCAAAATCCCGCCAACGATGACGCACCGGTTTGGTCGCCAGATGGTCGGCAAATTGCCTTTTCGTCTCAACGCGATAGCGATATGGCCGAAATTTACCTCATCAACAGTGATGGCAGCCACCTTCAGCGACTCACGCATAATGACGTCTGGGATGCTCCACCCATTTGGTCACCGGATGGAACACAAATAGCCTTCATGTCCCAAAAAGGTAGTGGCTATTACCTTTTGGTTCTGGATATTCGAGATGGCAGTATCCGCGACATAGCACCGGACTTGGAGAATGTTTATAACCCTGTCTGGACATCGAAAGGCAGCCAAATTGAATTCTGGGTTGGCAGTTCACAAAGCAGTTCTCTTTATACGGTGGATATGCTGCAGGGTGGGACGCGTAAGTTGATCGTTTCGCTAACAGGTCCAAATCAGTACTTTACACGGATGCCAGATGGTCATTATCTGGTCCTACACGGCCCGAATGAGATGGAGTCAACCGATCTCTACCTGTTGGATGGCAACCAAATGCGTTTTATTGCCGATAGTGCCGGTCCCCCCGTGTGGTGGCCGTGATGCCATTTTCCCGCGAAAATCCCTAAATTAATCCCATTGCACACGCTTACGATGATTCTCTTATTGGTTATCCAAAACTGCGAGAAAATAGCTGGTGGACCGAATGGCAACGACAGCACATTGGATTCCAGTAAATCGATTTTGGGATACCTCATAGTTTAGACTTTCTCACCCATAGATTACTTCAGCTCTCTCCTTAAGGCATCACTTATCCATAACTCACGTTAATTTACAAAGTTGCAAAAGAAACGTTCCTATTTCTTCATTACGAGCGCCAAACTGTTTTTGCAAAAGAAAGGTACTTTAAGAATATTTTTAGCCTAAAATTACAAGGATATTCAACCGTTTGTCTTGCAATATTTGAAGGAATCAAACGAACGTTTCTTTTGCAATTCAAGGCATAACCAAGTATAACGGCAAATGTAATTGAACCGCTAAATTGATAAGAACACGAAGATCAAGACAGAAAAGTTTTAATATTTATGGTACTAAACCAAAAGGAAAAACAGCAGTGAACTCTAAGGAAGAGTTAGTTGAAGAATTTGGCAAGCAACTCATTGAGCAAGTCCGGGATAATCAAATTCGCTTTATTGATTCGTTTCTAGAACAGAAATCGTTTTTATCCAGCAAGTACAAAGAAGAATTAGATGGGATGTCTCATGCACAGATCGACATGCTCAAAGAAATGGCAGTACGATGGGTGGACGGAACACTCCATGACTTGCTTTACTTATTGGAAGACGCAAAGTGGATACACTTACGTTTTGAAAATGAGGGAAATGTGGTAGAAGATATTCGTCAAATAACGGATGCCGATTTGCAGGCATATATCTTTATATGGGCAGAGAAGTACAGCACGACACGCCTAACAGATTATACAAAAGGGTAACAGGCTCTACCAATATGTGCGGCTTAACTTTCTCGGCACTAATCCTGCTACAAGCGACATGAGCATCCTCATTCCATCACAAAATAACTCTCGATAACCCCGCTTTACCGGTGTAACTGACCACAACGGCGCTTCTCGTCACCTATTTTAACGAACATTTTCTTGCAATTTATTGCTACAGGATCGTGGCATGAAAATCCTTTTTTTAGTACTGGCTTTGTTAGCAATCGTGGGTGGAATAATATTATTCAGGTTAGCTTTTGCGATAAACAGTCATGGCGGAGGCATGTATTTAGGTGCTCTATCGATAGTAGCCTTTGTATTTGCAGGTATCTTTCTTTTGGGAGCAATAATCACTGGTTGGAAGAAGTGGTAATTAGCAAAACTAATTGGACTAAAATTTGAATGATATATGACCAACAACTGCTTATTTTTACGAGCCAAATAACTCGTGATAACCCTGTATGACTTTTTTGGTATAGCACCTAAAACTGCTTCCTGACATCGTGACCCATTTCTGAACCTGACAATTTATCGGCCAAGTTCAAGACCAGTCACGATGTTGGTAAGCTATTTGCGGAGATGAACAAAGAAAGTCATACACGGGATAACCCCGCTTACTGTATGATTTTTCTGGCATAAGGTTCTTGTCCAATTTATGTGCAATCAGAACATTCCCACTCAGCTACATTGGTATAGGGACTTCATATAAGGGAGCTCGGCCATCACATTTTGAGTTGGAGATAGTTGAATTGATGCTCCTGCACATCATGTGAGCAAGAACCATGAACTAGAAAACCCATACAGATTCTCTTGCAATATTTGCGCGGATTAGAAGTTAAACAGCAAAGTATGATATGGTGCGATATGATTTGAACGACATTATTTGTGATGGAGCGTAAACATGAAGTGGTCACTGCGCCAGAAAATCACCGCCCTTACGCTAATTGTCCTTCTCACCCTTCTCGCGATTACCCTCCTCTACAACCATCCGAGTTTGCAGGCAGTTGATCTAGCCAAGCGTCAGCTTACAGATCAAATTGGTAGCCCCGTCCTTATCCCAACGGCGGACGCCGTTCCCACGATGGTGCCCAAAAAAGAGGCCAGCTTCGACCCTGCCAATTACGGGCTTCCACCTGAAATCGGTGGCTATCAGATACGGGCAGTAAAATCCTCGGAAACGCATTTCTGTAACCCGTCGACTGATCTGGAACTCATCTTATATGCCATCCCGAACCAACCTCAAACGCTTACTACAGCCGATATACAGGGACTAAAGGACATCACGCATCGCCGTATAAGCATTAGTATTGTCTCGTGGCCGATAACGATTAGTGAACTAGAAAGCCAAAACGAGGGAAATAATGCGGTAAGCTGCTTTAGCTTTGGTGGCCCTTTACCAGATGATGTCAATGTCAACCCTGTCAACACTGCGCTTCCGGCTCAAAGCCAAGCGATTATTCCTCCAACGTCGGACACCAGTCAAATTATCGCGCCTCCAACAACGCCCTTCACCAATGGGGATTCGTCTCAAAATATGCCAATTATTCCTCCGACACCGGATGTGGGTTCAATCCCAACGCCCACCTTAGACCCCAGCTTCACACCTGCTTATTGGGGGCTACCCGCCCAAGTTGGCGGCTACGAGATCATGGTGGTTACGTCATCGGAAAATGAGAAGTGTTCGCCACCAAATCAGCTTCAACTACTATTACATGCGATTCCCGACCAACCCCAAACACTCACTACGGGGGATGTGCAGCGGCTCGAAACACTCACTAAGCGCACCATACAACTCGCTTTTACAAATGGCGTGGTGAGTATCCAGCAAGTACAAAGCCAAATGAAAGATTGGAACGCAGAAATGGCGGGTGGGTGTGTGAGCCTCGGCGGCCCGATACCTAGCCCTACAACCAACCCTGATGATCCAATTTCGATGACCAGCTACGACCCTAAATTTTGGAGTCTGCCCGAGACACTTGCGGGATTCAAACCGTTAGTCATTAAAAATGTTGAAAACAGCAAATGCGTGCCGAATGCCGTTGTCCAAGTCGTTTTGCAGATGTCATCATCGGAGGTTCGTAAGCTCACCAAGGCTACCTATGACCAGATCATGAGCGAATTGGATAAACTTCATTGGAACCTTGATGGGTGGCTGATTGGGTATGTCACCCCTGGAACGTCAAAGGAAGATCTCGTATCGATGTGCTCACCCAATCTGGACAGAAATAAATTGCCTTAAATTAGGCAGCGTTCGTAAATATTGGCACAACAAGCATGGTAAGTTCAATAACTCATGATAACCCCGCTTATCAATACTTATTTCATCAACTTCATGTTAGTAACACAAGAATGTTCGACTTTAATGATCCCAAATATGGACGTTGTAATCCGGGTCAAAACTCATGGTCATATTTCTATAATCCAACGGGTACCGACCCACCATATTTTAGAGTGGAATAATTGCTGACTTTGAGCACCATAAGTAAATGCAATCCGAATTTTCACTGTGGAACAAAAAATGAGAAAAATGCCCCTTATCATATGTCTAGTGCTTGCTATATTGGGGATAAGTACACGAATTTCAGCACAATCCCTGTCTCCATCCAGCTTTCTACGCATTGCATTTGTATCAGACAGAAATGGCAGCTCTATGGCTTATGCAACTACATTAGATGGGACAAATGTTCAAAAGATTCTTGCTGATGATCGCCAAACCAATTTTGTCAGTTGTTCGCCGGATGGGAAGTCAATCCTAACAGATGCAGGCGGAAAGGAAATTGATCAAACAGATGTTTTGAGCCTAGTAACGACCCCTATTTTTTCAGCTTTGCCGACTCTGTATGGCGATCCGAGCTGGTCACCAGAGGGCAATCGAATAGCATTTAATTGGATAACCAACAACAGCTCAGAAATTTATATTGGCAATAAAGACGGAACGAATATCACGCGATTAACAAACAGTCCGGGGTCGGATCGATTTCCTAATTGGTCGGCTGACGGAACGAAAATAGTGTTCGCTTCAGAACGCAACAACTCGCCGGGAATCTTTACTATCAATGTCAACGGTACCAACGAAACACGACTAACTTCTAACACCTTTCTTGATACATTCCCAGCATGGTCTATCGACGGAACTAAAATCGCATTTACACGTTACACGTCTAGCAGCGCAGATATTTATCTTATGAATTCTGATGGAACGAATTTGACGCGGGTTACTGGACCCAATAACGGCATCAATTGGGGGGCAGATTGGTCTCCTGATGGAACTAAAATCGCATTTACATCATCTCGTGATGGAAACCCAGAAGTCTATGTTATGAATCCTGATGGAAGCGGCCAAACTCGCATTACAAATAATCCGTCGACAGATGAAGCTGCTTGTTGGCTGAGGCCAATTAATACTAGACCCAACACTGGCAAAGGTCTACGCGTCCAATACTTCCATAACTGAATTTTGTCACACCTAATTACAGCGTCCTCATGCCGACGGTCAATTTCAATTGGGCGGCGGGTGCACCTGTTGGCATTGGGGTAGATACCTTCTCGGCACGTTGGGTGGGCAAGATTGAGCCGCAGTTTTCAGAAGCCTATACCTTCTACGTCATACATGATGATGGTGCGCGGCTGTGGTCAACGGTCAGCAATTATTCAATAATTGGAACAACGTCACTTCAGCGGTTTTTGATAGTGGCACGATCACATTAGCGGCTGGGGTTAAGTACGACATCACCCTTGAATATTACGAGAACACTAGCAATGCTTCAGTTAAGTTGGAATGGCAAAGTGCCAGCCAAACACGGCAGGTTGTCCCCTCAACGCAGTTGTATGGGCCAGCGGGTCAGTTGGCCTTCACAGGACACACGGCTGGCAATGATGATGTCCACGTTATCAACCCCGATGGCACAGGCACAGTAGCAATCGCGAATAGCACAACAGCCGATCACGGCGGTGTTTGGTCGTCGGATGGCACAAAGATTGTCTATAAGTTAGCTATACCCTGTTTGAATGGTAAAAATAAGACGTGATAAGCCCGCTTTAGCATGACTGATGCATTTCCGACTCAAAAATTAGCGTCTCCGAAAAAGGTTGGTTTTCAGGAGACTTTGTGACCGCTTCCTTTTCGCTACATTAACTTCGTATTTAATGTCTTAAAACTGTTTCTTGAAACCTGCCCCAGTTGCTTCAAAACATAAGATCAAGATTGACGTTTTTGACCGTAAAATAGGTGACTAAAATAAGGATTATCGTCAGCTATGGCACTGATCGTGGTATAATGGAACTACCCCAAAAACACCATCGCTAGGAGTCCGCATGGACCATCTCACCGTCATCGAAACTTCCAATGATCTAGCCAGCATGACCGCTGATGACATCGCCCTTGCTAACTATGAGGTGCTGCGCCGCGCCGGACGGAAAGCCTCCACCGTCAACCAGTACACACAAACCGAAAAGCGCTGGGCAGAGTTCTGCGCCACTCGCAACTTGAACCCGCTGAATTTCGAGGTGGTCTACATCGATGCCTTCTTCCAGACGCTCAAGGATGCCTACAGCCGCACCACACTGCAAAACATGCTGTCGCACCTGCGAAAAGCGGTAGAAGCCATCGCTGCCAGTTCAGACGACACCGCAGCGCTCTATCTGCGCCAATTACAGGCCATGCGGCACTATAAGATTGATGCGTCATGGGGTGGGATGAATTCGCACAAGCGCGGGGGTAAACGGCTGCCGACGCAAACGGTATATGCCGCGCTCAACGCCAGCGCCTCTAATCCGCTGCTCAAAGCCCGAAATGGCGCGTTCTATGCCCTGCTCTTCTTTGCCGGACTCCGACGCGAGGAACTGCGCCAGTTGAAATGGGCGCAGGTGGATTTTGATCGCAGCGTGATTAAGGTCGTGGGCGGCAAGAAACGGGCTAAAGACGAGTCCGACGAAATTCCGATGTTGGGCGATCTGAAGACCATCCTCCAGCAGTGGCGTGATGTCCAAGCGCTGTCGGTTCAGGGCGAGAATCGGGTGTATGTCATCTCTGCCATCCGTAAAGGCGGTCATCTCGCTGCCGATAAGCCGATTGCTTCGGGAGCCGTGTATGAGCTGATGCGCCCCTACGAGGCCATGCCCCACGATGCGCGACATACACTCGTGACCAACCTCTTGGAAAAGAATGTACCGCTGCACACCACCCAGAAGATCGCCCGTCACAAACGGGGTGAAACCACGATGGGTTATGCTCATGCGATGGAAGCCGAACAGTTGGCGAAGACTGTGCCTAATCCATATGGGTAGCTATAAACGCGTTACCCTTAAACCCACAAGGTTACTTCTTTTTCTTCCCAAAGAAGCTCCAAGAACTTTTCTTCTTCTCCTTCGTTGAGCCGCTGTCTGCGTCATCCTCTAAAACTGGGGCAGCTTTAACATATGGGACGCGCTTATCCACCCAATTCCCAATGAGCTTCTTGCCTACAGGTTGATTGTCTTCCGAAGTCTTATATTGATTATCTTTGACGAATTGATTGGCCTCATCAAAGGTAGCAAAATCAGTGTACACTTTTGGGGTCACTGCACTTACGAAATTAACTTCAGGGTCTGCAAAAATGGTTGGCAGACTTGCGAATCCGGCTTCCCAATTGGCATCATCTGCAATCTGATTTTTGCCACCCGCAAACTGCTCTTGGGTTGTATCAATCACTATGGTTTTTCCTGCCCATGAGACTGTAACCACAAAATGCGGTAAATTTTTTGCACCCCTATGCCCAAAGGGGGATAGAAATGAAATTCCCCGATAACGAACCGTAACATTCTTTGTATCTTTGAATTTGTCTACAAGAAATGTACCTATCGCTTTCGCGGATGGCGCACAATCTCCACCTACATTACTCAGCCATTCTATGTAGACATCCTGCTTTTGAAACCACGGGATGAAATCCTCAGGATCGTCATATTCATCTCGTTGAATCATGTTCTGACCCACAATCGAGGTGATGGCGCTGTTACCAATACTTCGTTGAAGCATCTCCGTGGATAACTTTGTGAATGGCCCACTACCTGTTTTAAGCAGTTGGCGCATCCTATTATTGCCTAAGAGGTGTTGAAGTTGCAGTAGGTCCCGCCTCACAGGTTCTTGATGCGCTGGCGAGGACGGACGCGGACTCTGCTTAACTTGTTTTTGCATCTTTTCAGACATCAAATTCTCTCAAAATATATTTTTCAGTCGGCATTGTAGTTGACTTCAGTTCTCTATACCAAAACTGGTGAATTGGAGTGACTAAGGGTCGTGGCGCTCAGTCTAAACCTTGTAACCGACCATCGTTTTTCCCTTAACAGTGGCTTGCGGTTATCCTCTTTTGGGAAACTCCGACATCTGAAAAATCCATGAATTTCATCTCGTCTTGTATGCCATAATCAGCAATAAAGCTTACTCTATAAATAGTCAATCAATGCTATGAAGGATTGCTGATGGAGATAGTTGTATCGGGTTTTCCTACTACTGCTGAGACCGATAGTCTTGAAATTAAATTGCAACAATTCAAAGCTATCCAGCAAGCCGCGCATGAACTCATGCAACAGGAAGACAGACAGCAAGCGGTATCAGCCTATATGGTGGTATCCAAGCTGATGCTCGAAATTGAATTGGAGCTAATCACTAGACAAGAAAAGCCTGTCGATTTGTGGTGAGTAAGATCATGAGCAAGATTGAGAGATTAGAACGCACGAGATGGGATAAGCGTCCTTTTATTTTGCACGCCAGTGTTGCCTATCAATGCGCTCCACAAAATCATCACTTCTACATGGTCAACTGGTGGGCTGACGAACCGGCAGGTTTCTCGCGGTTCGAGTTCACAGGTGCTATCAGTATGGCCTATGAAATCAAGATAACCGTGAAAACGGTGAAAGTTTTAAGGCGTTAGAAGCCGACGAGTGGGTGCTGGTGTTCCAGCAACATGAATCATGACTGCCCTACCACCCTATACACCTTAATCGCCTTTAAGCGGTTCCGAAAGTCAAATTGTTTAGTACGTTGTTCTGCGGATAAATGTCTAGAACAATCCAATCGCCATTTGCAAAACTCAATAGCAATTTCAATGTCCTTCCGCTTCTTAGCCGGAATAACGCCGTCGGATAGCTTTTCAAGAATTGCCAAACACGTTGATAAACCCGTAATGAACCACATGCAATTAGGGTTTGAATTTCTGGTGTCTGTTTTAGGGGTTGAGTAGCTTACCTTTCCTCCCAAGACTGATCGAATATGTTGTAGAGCCTCCGAGTCATCATCGCGTAGGGTTATCCGTAGGTAGATTGCACCTCTACCCCTACTCCCCCAACTAATACCAACAGTCCCTTCCCCGTAGAAGAATCCTCTGAATTCGTTCCACCAATCAGCAGAAACTAAATCGAACGTATTGACCATTGCTTGCTGGTGTTTCATGTTTTTCATTGGAACTGATATATCAAAGCCCTTTTTCTTCAGGGTGTGATAAATCGTATTATACGAGACCCCAAACTCATCTCCGATATGTTGCAATGAAAGACCAGAGTTTTTCATTTCGATCATTTTCGAGATTTGTTCCTTGGTAAAGGTAGGCGTAGACCCACCCCAAACTCCCGCCTTCTTCAAATGAAACGAAACTCTCTCCTCTGACCGTTTAAGTAAGGCAGCAATTTTGCTAATGGAAATTCCACTATTGAACATCTCGATTGCTCGATCAATTTCCTGTTTCGTTATTTGTGTACCCGGCATATTAAGTCATTTCTATTGATTAGTGATAACCTGCGAATATGGCAAAAAAGCCAATCTCATACAGCCTGTAAAGTATAAAATAACCTGCAATTGTTCCTGATTGAAACGGTCATATGAAGCCCGTCATACCACAAGCCTCTCAATCGGGCGAATAACCGCATCAATAGTCCCAAAAACGCGATTATTCCTGCCCGTCTGTTAGAGATAGTGACCTTTAATCAAGCAATACTGTGAAATTGGCATTTTTACCGAAGTAATACAATGCCGAAACTGTTTAATACGGATAAAAATTCTAGCGCGGAGTTTCTACAATTGCAATATCCCCATAGTATTTACTGGATATTTGCACTTGGATACCAAAGATTTGGGTCGGAGAATTAAAGATCGTCGCGAGTCCATCCGCATGACACAGGAAACACTGGCTGATCGCACTCGTCGCGACCAGCGATCAATTTCCGAGTATGAGGCCGGGAAAAGACGATTATCCGCTATAGATTTGCCTGTGTTTGCAAAGGCTTTAGAGGTCTCGGTTCTCTACTTCTTTGAGTCCGACATTTCCGACCACGATTTTGATGCTGCATTATTGGAACAGTTCAGTCGTTTGCCTACCAACCAAGCAAAAGAAACTGCTATCGAGATGCTGCGGTTATTCACTGATGCGATCAAATCGCACTATTCTGATTAGTGAAACCAGTTCTCTAACTCATTACAGAAAACCTCATTCACTCCCCCACTCTCTGGGGGATACCGACCTGCCCAATGCCCTCATAATGTGATTTATCGCTATGTTTGCTTCACTTCAGGAGGGTTTGAGCCGTAAGGGAGTCCACTAAAGACGTGCTTCGTAATGTGGTGACTATGGGGTATGGACTGTTTGTGTTGAATCTGCCCCGCATCATGCCCCAAATTACACCTAATGAAATATCGGTAACAGTCGCACAAATACTCGGTGGTGTAGCGCTTGGGCAAGGGTTTATCAACATCATCAGTATTGGGTTCGGTATAGACAGTAACCGAAGCGTGTTAAAGAAACTTGATGAGCAAGCCGCACACATTCAAGCCCTAGAGGACAAGCTGACCACAGCTAACACCCTGCTCCAACAGCTTGTAGATAAGGCAAGCCAGCCTACGACCAACGCCTTGCCGAATCCAGCCAATCTGACCAACATGCCCGATCTTACAACCAAGCTGGCCTCTCCCGATCAGGCTGCGCTTGCCTCCAATGGTCATGTCAGCAAAGGGAGCTAAACCGGCTATGGACACTCAGTCTCCTATAGCCCTAAACCAGTTTGTTACATCCCACCTTCCAGATGGCGGTGGCTACACATGGACGCTGGCCTCTCGGCTCGGTCAGATATTGCAAATGGCTCAAGAGCGCTTTGGGCAACGGGATTTGTACTACACCATTTTAGGCGTGGAGTTCATTGATGGCATCCCGCAGGTTTGGTATCCCGGCTCACATTCAGGACGCAAAGATATCATTATTCAGCTTTCGCTTGAGTGTTTAGCTGACCCAATGCGTTCCTGCTATCAGCTTGCTCATGAAAGTATTCATCTGCTGTCACCAACAGGCGGCAAAGCGGCAACGGTGTTGGAGGAGGGGTTAGCAACATATTTTTCAGCCTACTACATGCGTGAGAAAATGGCTGCTCCTGACTGGCACAGCAACATGAAATGTTATGCCGAAGCCCAAGCAATGACTGAAGCCTTGCTCAAAATAGACCCTGATGCGATAAAGAAGCTGCGCGTAGAGCAACCAACCATCTCAGCCATGAGCGCCGATCTGCTGCTGCGGTTCTATCCTGCATTGGGTGTTGATTTGGCTGAACGGTTGACCACACGATTTGAGCGCTATCAAGATTAGCGACCTGATCTCCATCTATAGACCTTAGGTGTTCTGCCCCATCAATAGGATGACTCCGAAATGCCCAACTTGTTTCAAGTTACCGAACGTGACATTACCCGACTTACGAATCACGAGCTTCGCCCAATCCTCAATAAGCTCTTGCTTGCAGAAGCCCGACGATATGGCATTCCAACGGCTTCGGTAGAGATTACGAGTGAAGATAATGTTGGAGACGATGGGATAGATGCTCAGATTAACCATACAGTCAATGTGCCTGTTGATTGTCGCATCCCTACAGGGCTAAGTGTCTGGCAATACAAGGCGGGAGAAACCACGCCAGCAGCAATTAGGAGCGAATCGCAGAAACCGGGTATACAAGCCGCCATCCTCAATGATGGCAGTTATTGTTTCGTGGTAGGACATTCTTATACTGTACCTAAGCGCCGTTCCAGAGAAGCTGCTCTTGACCAAGCCTTTACTCAAGCTGATAAACCACCAAAACGAAGACTATTTACGGCAGCAGAAATTGCTGAGTGGGTATCTGATTACCCCGTTGTTGCCAGACCTCTACTCGGTCTTGAAGTACCGGATGAGTTTTCCACTTTTGACAAATGGGATAGCCTCCGGCAGTCTGGTACGAACATTGCGTTTCAAGCTAATGGCAGCCGCAAAAATGTCATCAACGGCATTGTAGACATATTGGGTTCACGACCAGAAACCACCTCTATTCGCCTAATTGGTGCAGATGGTTCGGGAAAAACACGTCTCATACTTGAAGCCATTCGTGAAGCCAACGCTGCCGACCTAACGTTTTACGCTTCAACCCCTGCTGCTGTTCCTAACAATTTCTTCAGTTTTATTGAGTCACGAACTTCCATTCATCGGCTGGTTCTCATTGTGGATGAGTGCAGCGAAGACGACTTCAGAACACTTTTGAGGACATCTCAAGGCTGTGACGGGCGCGTCATCCTCATCGCAATTGGTTCAGGGGAGCTTCGGGACGCAATTGTGAGCGAAGCAAATGCGGTGATTTTCCCATTGGACAATCTGGATAATACAGCAATCCGCCGTGTTATTCAGTTAGCAGCCTCTTCATTACACTCAGAATTGCAGGATTATATTGCCCGTACTGTCGGTGGTTCAGTCAAGCTGGCAGTTGCTCTTGCCGAGTCTATTAGTCTGAATCAAAATGCGGATACGATCTCGGCACTCATGCGGCTTGATAATATTCAGTTTATTTTGACTTCCCTATGCAGAACGCAGGATGAGCGGGATGCGATGCGTGCGCTCTCCTTACTGCGCTTTATTGGCTTGGATGATGAGGTGGCAAATGAAGGTCGGGTCGTAGCCGAATTTCTGGATTTGGATTTTGGAAAACTTAAGCGTACAGCCATTCAAATGCAGCGGCGTGGTCTGGTCATCAAGCAGGGACGTTATCGGTATGTCACTCCCGCACTGCTTGCTATCTGGTTTGCGGGGGAAGTGTGGGAGGCGCAGGGCAGCGACATCATTTCAACACTGCTTCCACAGTTACCTTCGCCAAGCGCCCGATTTCGCATTTTGAAGCGCTTAGGCGATATCGGTGAGGAAGAACTCGCTGTTCCAATAACTGAACAGCTATTTGGGCGAAACGGCGCGTTAGCAAATGTTGAGGCACTGGATAATGCCGATAATGCCAATCTGTTCAACATCTTGGCTAATGCCTCCCCTGTCGCTTGTATCAATGCACTTGAGCGCATTTTCAGGACAGTTTCGCGTGAGCGGTTGCTGGAATTTAATAAGGGGCGGCGTAATGTCGTTTATGCGCTTCAAGGTTTACTTAGGCGCACTGAGACCTTCTATCAGGCAGCCCGTATACTGCTCAAATTAGCTGATGCTGAAAATGAGACTTGGGGCAACAATGCAACCGGAATTTGGCGCGAAGTTTTCTACACCCGGCTCGGCCTTAGTCCATTTCCTGCATCGGAACGACATTCACTTATCCAAGAAGCTCTTTTGCCTGTTAATAGCTTAGAGACCCGACTTCTCGG
The DNA here is from genome assembly GCA_013821665.1 of Anaerolineae bacterium. Classification (GTDB taxonomy): domain Bacteria; phylum Chloroflexota; class Anaerolineae; order Aggregatilineales; family Phototrophicaceae; genus CFX2. The sequence continues at coordinate 19,531 of JACDGI010000002.1, read as the reverse complement.
TGTAAAAGCCATTCATGCGGCACTATCCCCCTTTGAATCCAGCGCCTTTGGCGACGGCCCCGGTGGACATTTATCCGAGCGCTGGCAACCGGAATTGTGGGACGATATTTGGCAAAGCTATCGGTCTGCATTAACCTTGCTGGATCAGGTTTTAAGAGACTCCGATGAACGTGTGGAACAAGAGGCTATCAGTACATTCATAGGCGTAAGTCGTCATTTACTGCGGACACCTTTGAAAAGTGACATTCTGAAACGGATGGAAGGGTTACTAGACCATCCGCGTTTGACTTTACAAAAGAAGCAGTTCATTGATGTTCTGAGTCATGCTACGGAGTACGAAGCGAATGTACTGACGCAGGAGGAAATTGCTACCATCCAACAGTGGCGTGAAGTATTGTTGGGAACTTCCTATCATAATCGCTTACACCGATGGGTTGGGCAACTTAATAGCTATGACCAACGGCAGGTTTACAGAGATAAGGAAACCCCCGTTGATCTCAACGCACTCACTACCGATTTGGCGCAAGAGGGATACAACCAACCAGAGTTACTACGCCCAGAATTAGAATGGCTCACCTCTTCAGAGGCTCAATATGCCGGGAAATTTGCGCTTGAACTTGGACACGTAGACTCGCAGACCCACTGGCTCAACGAATTGATTGCTTTTCTCCCCCATGCAGCCCAATGTATCTCCTACTACCTTTACGGCAAATGGTCAGCAGGCAACCAAGAGATAGTGGATACCCTTCTGGACGAGTGGGTAGAAACTCAGCCTGAATTAGCATTATCGGCATTTCTTACTATTCAAAGACTGGGCGGTATTGACCGACAGGGACAACGAGTCACTAGGCTGGTTGAAAAAGGTTGGCTGCCGCTAGAATACTTGGCGTGGTTGTGCAATCGTGGGTGGCTGAAACCCTTATCGGACACCGTATTTACTGAGTTACTACACCTCTTAACCAATAAGGATGAGCCGCAATATACGAATATTGCACTTGATCTGATTAGCGAGTGGTTGCAATCTCATCCGCAGCATAATCCTAAAACAGCCCAACTCATTGTATCCTTCTTAGATCGTATACCTTCACAAATGGGATGGTATCACTGGCGAGAGATTTGCCTGTTTTATTTGCAATCATTTACGGGAGAGATTGTTAAAGCGGCAACTCGCTTAATGGGCTATTGGGAAGCCATCCCCGATAGCCCTGAAGATGACCGATTGTTTATACTCAGAGAGGCTCTACAAATCGCTCCCGACCTAGCATGGTCAATTATCAGCGAAGCCTTGCTCCAAGCCGAAGCAAAAGACAACGATTGGTTTTCCATACATCTTGATGTATCGGGCGACGATACTTTGGATGTGGGGACGTTACTAGAGAGCATTCAACTCCCTATTTTGCTTGAGTGGGTAGAAGCAAATAAACCATTGGCAGCCCAAATAGTAGCGCGATACATCCAAACGGAGCGAACGCCCTTGCCTACAATCGCTAGAGAACTGCTAATTCGCTACGGTGACGATGAAGTTGTACGCGACCATCTACATCCACGAGCAAGAGCCATGTCATGGTCGGGTTCGTACACGGGGCGATTGCGAAAAATGCTAGAGGTCGTCCGCACATGGCTTACGGATGAAAATGAGGTGATTCGGAATTGGGCAGCCGATATTGCCGATGGCATAGAAGAAGAAATTAAAAAACGGAAGCCGTATGACGATGAGGAAGACCTATTGTATCGTTAGCACTGCCCAATTGCCCTCTGTGGCTGCTATATACGCTCCAAAGAGCCTGCCATCCATAGGCTCTTGAATTCCCCTACAACGGCCTTTTTGCGCGTTTTCACTGTGCTTGTGTATACCTTTCCCATCGCCTCAAATCGCCGCCTCATACCCACCCTGACCGCGAAAATCCACCCAACCCTCACACCAATGCCGATATGCTTTGCCCTTGCTGCATCTCTCGCCTTCTAGTCGCGCTTCATGCACGAACGACTTGAATTGAGGCCGAAAATGAAAGAGCCTGCGTTCTAGTTCACAGGCTCTTCGCGTTGGTTAGGCTGAGAATGGTGAACGGAATGGACATAGACAAATAAACATTATTTTAAGAGCTTTTATTCAATGCTTCTAAGGTTCGTTCCACCTCTGTTCGCAACTCATCATCTCCTATATTAAGACCTTTTCTTCGGTCTTTTGGGTCTTCACGATAAGCGTCAGCTTCAACAAATAGATGTGAGATAATTTCCTCTTCAAGGGAATAAGGTTTGATGCTTATTTCTGCCCCTTGTTTCGTTTGCACTATCAGGTTTTGCCACTGTTCTTGATATTCTGATTCAGATATTGTACCTTCAACGTGTTTGGCAAATAATTTCTCTAGTTTCGTACTTAATTCTGGATTTTTGCTAAGTAAATCCAATGCTTCATCCCTGAATCTACCAGCGAGAGCCAAGAATTGAGTGACAAAATCCTTAGATGGAATTAACCCATTTAGATAGTCATTTAGAAGTCGTTTTATTTCGTTCATCTTTCCTCTTTAGAGCAATTTCAATAGGGGGTAAATCTTAATGGTTTACCCCATTATAATGTCAATTCAGATATCACATTTACTGCACATTTCCTATACTATCTAGATAACCTCTTTGTACTGCTGACAGTCTCCAACCCGCCATGAAATCTCCTGCTAAGTCAGTTGCTGCCCACAAATTTGTTGATGGGTTTAGATAATGAATAGCTTGGATAGTCCCACGATAAGTACCGACAATTTGGTTCACATTAGGATCGGCAATATGTGCTTCTATGGCATTCTGAAAAGCTATTCTATTAGCACTGTTCCAGTTACCCGTTACTCCAAAGTTTTGGGCATGTCCATTAAATTCATGCTGCAAAGTACTCTGATTAGTGAATGTAACTTGGCGTGGTACTGACGGCGACTGTACTTGACGTTGAGATTGATATTCGCGGTATCCCGACTTGATAGCTGATATACCACCGAGAACACCTGCAACACCCAGTAGCCCATTGACGACGTTACATACATTTACCCCATTAGCAGCAATATCTTGTCCCGCGTTATAAACCCCTTGACCACCTTGAATTACTCCACCTGTCCCTGCCGCTATTTGTCCAACAGGGCCAGAAGCTAATAGCCCACCGTATGCTGTACCAAGTAATGCTCCTTGCTCTCTTGCAAGTGCTATAAATGCTCCTTGCCCCATATTCAACACTTGCTGCTGCGTAGCACACCCACATTGCCCTGAAGCAGCAATTTGATACATGGATGCTCCGTATGCCGTCCCTAGTACAGCACCACCCAGACCACCTGAAGCAGCAGCACTAGCAATTCCTAAAACAAATGGAGTAGCAGCCCCGCCTGTGAGTGCTATGGCAAGTAAACCTAATGCTGCTCCTCCACCAACGATTAAGGCAGCACCCGCATTATCCCTTATCGTCTGAGACCAACTGCTTTTGTTAAATGTGTTGTTAGCATTTCCAAACGTATAAACAGTTTCAAGTTCAAAAACATCCTTTTGCATCAATACGTCTAAAGGAAGATCATATTGCTGGCTTAGTTCGGTCGCTAACCATACACAACGCCGCCCTGGTAGATCATTAGGCCAAGGGTCTTGAGGGCAGTTCCCACTAGGGTCAGTCCAGTTTGTCGGATTACCGCCGACATAACCGTATCCATTAATGGACATCGGCGTATCCCACATCCCCTCAAACGGGTCAAGACTGGCAAACACACCCATCCCCATGTTGTACCTTCTCGCCCTTAGATCAAGCAGCCCGCTTCCATCTACTAACTCGCCTGTAAATCCAAAGTTGGGCGATTTGTAAGTAGGAGCAGTAGTTATTGTGCCGCCAAAGGTATCTCCATATGGCCCATAGTTGCGGCTTTCAAGGACACTGACGCTGTTATCCATAACCTCACGCACGTTGCCTAAGCCATCCTGTGCGATCCATTGCCAGTTGTTAGATGGGTCTTTTTGAGCATGGATACCACGCGGACTATGCACATTGCGAATGACATTTGAACCAGCGGTTTCACTCAGGACAACAGCCAAAGACGGCTGAATATCCAGCAGGTATTTCGTAACGGTACTGCTCACAGTTTGCTGCACACGGCGGCCTTCACCATCATACTGGTAGGACGCACTGCCCATTGAGAGCAAGCGATTGGCTCTATCCCATGTGTAGCTATTCACGGCATCACTGGTCATGTTACCGTTGTTATCGTAGGTGAAGCTCGTCCATGCACCACCATTAATCCGTAATCTCTGTATTTGATTTGCGGACGGACTTCCGAGCGGATATTGATAGTCATAGTCAGTAGTGGTTGCGCTTCCGCCGACAGTGGCAATCTGTTGTGTTCTATTCCCACTTCTATCGAAGGCATATTGGTAACGCCACAGCAAATCTGCGTCTGCCGCAGCGGTGTTCACACCCGGATTATAACGAGCTTCCTTCACCCGTGAGAGTTTGTCGTAGCTGTAGCCAATCGTTTGCTGCGTCCATGTTCGTGCGGTCACTGTTAACTGTTTAAAGCGGACTTTGGTGCCAGTCGAGTTCTTGTTCTTCTCGCTGCGATTGCGGATTTCCAACAGATGTGGTCCTTCGCCTTGCAGTTTGCGACTATCTACCCCAATGGACACCACAATGTCGCGCTGGGCAGCGACCGCCGCGTAGCCATCGAAGGATTGCCACAGGCTACCGTTGATATAGACATCGTAAATCGAGTGATCCGGTCCCTGCCCCATCGAGAGTGTGGCTTCGTTGCCGAAGAACATCAACTTGAGTGAGGTTGTAGCCTGTGTGTTTTCCTTGTAGCCGCTGACATCCGACCATGTACCGCTGAGCAGCAAGCCTTTATCGGTCGAGGCAATCGTCGTATTGCTGGCCGTAGTGATATTCGCTAGTGCTTCGAGTGCCTGTATCCGGTTGCCGCGCTTGTCCACCTGGTATTCAAAGTGTGCCAGTGTACGGAAGTCTTTGGTATGCCGCAGCACGCGCAGACGGCCTGCCGCATCAAACTGATAGCGCGAACGCAACCCATTAGCCCGTTCAGTCGCAATATGCCTTCCTACATTGTCATAGGCAAACTGCGTTTTCTGGCTGTCCCAATCGGTCAGAGAAACCAGTTGACCGCGTTGGTCATAGGTGTAGACCACATTCAAGCTGCCAGGTAGTGTCAGTTTGGTTCGCAACCCACCCGCATCATATTCGTAACTAACACTTTCATCGATGGTGCCCAGACCGTCCGTATTGTCACTATTAAAAGCGGCCAGTTTGAGTCGATGTACCTTGTCATAGGTCAACTGGGTTTCACGTTTTAGATTGGTAAAACTAGCGCTTGCGTACTCGCTCATCTTGGCACGGTTACCCGCATCGTCATAAGTCATGACGACATCGGGTATCACACTGGGCGCACCGAACTGGATATTTTGCAGACGCCCTAAACGGTCAAAGTCGCGGCTGACAGGGTAATTGGCTGAACCGGTGATACCCGGATAGGTCATCGTCACGCGGCTCTTGCCACCGGTTAAATCGCTGTACGCCGTACTCCATATCTTGGTCAACGGGTTGGTCAGCGACTTGCGGCGGTCCAGCAGGTCATAGGCATAAGTGGTGACATTGCCGCGCGGTTCGCGCTGCGTCAGCATCCGCCCACCCTTGTCATAGGTCACATCCACAATGATGTTGCGATCATTATCTGTGCCGTGGGGTAGTGGGTTACTACTGCCATCCTCCCAACGCATGTTGGCGCTGCTCCAAATCCAAGCTGCGGGATTAATCACAGTCTTCGACCAGTTAGGATGCTGATTATATTGGGTGTTCGTTGTCAGCCGGGTTTGCCCTGTGCCATCGGCATTCATGACATACACCTCATAGTTCAGTGTGTCACGGGTGGAATTGAAGACAATCTTGCTGCCATCCGGCGACCAGTTGGGTCGACGATCATCAGCTGTGTTCTGTGAGAGATTGATCTGATTACTGCCGTCGGCATTCATCACATAAATCTCTCGATTGCCATCCCGTGCACTGCCGAAGACAATCTTGCTGCCATCCCATGACCATGACGGATACAGATTCAAAGCCGGGGCGTTATTCGACACATTGACCAACTGAGTCCCATCAAGATGGATGGTATAGATGTCGCTGGTTGCAAAGTTGTCCACCGAGCCGTCGAAGATCAATCGCTGCCCATCGGGCGACCATTTGGGCTCTCCAATGTTCAAGCCTGAGTTGGTGTATACCGTTTGTAGATTACTACCATCGGCATTCATCACATTAAGCGAATAATAGGTGGTCGCTTTGAAGCTGAAAGCAACTTGCCCGCCATCCGGCGACCAAGCCGGATTACCAGCATAACCAGACAGATTGGTCAAGCGCTGTTGATTACTGCCATCGGCATTCATCACGTAGATGTCTGTGTAGAAGGTAGGTGTTACACCCGCACGATCCGATGCAAAGACAATTTTGCTACCATCAGGTGAGTAGTCCGTAAGGTAATCCTGTCCTGCCGCATTGGTGATGTTCACCTGTCCTGTGCCATCCACATTCATGGTGAAAACATCCCAGTTACCCGGCTGGAAGCTCTCATAGACAATCTTCTGATTGACTGGCACTGGCTGATAGCCTTGAACCACCCGTGTCCGACGATGCGCCTGATCATAGAAGAAGCGGGTAACACTGTAGGCGGGGTCACTACTCCACTGAAGTTGACCGGCTTTGTCATAAGCCATCAAGTTTTCATCCCCAACCGGATTTTTGATTTGAACCGTGCGTCCTGCCCTGTCGAATAAGTAACTGGTCACCAAATCGCGATCATTGTAAGCACCATTGTGAGCAGGCACAAATGACCAGTTTCCAGCGAAGTCTTTGGCATCTGGCACTGGTTGGGTCGGATCGTTTGACCAATTCTGAATGCTTCGCTGAATGCGTCCGGCTTTGTCATAACAGGTGTAGCCAGTGCTGGAGAGGGGACTACCTGAAGCCTGTGTGACGGTCAGCCGCCGTCCAGCCCTATCATAGGTGAAAGCCGTCTGCGTACCACGGGTATCTGCTGTAGATACCACCTGCCCTGCTTTGTTATAGACTGTCGAGCTGATGAGGTCTTCGTCCGGTGCTGCGCTGCTGAAGAAGCCATCCACATAGTTGGCAATGGTCTGGGTACGTCTCCCCAAAACATCGTAGCTGAAACGGGTTTCCAGACCCGCCGCATCACGGATACGAACCACATGCCCAGTCTTGTCATATGTGGTCAGTGAAATCCGGTTCTGATCCTTGTCCGTGCCGAAGCTGATGGCATTGCCTGACCCATCTTCCCAGCGGTTGTTAACTGTGCTCCACACCCAGTTGGCTGGGTTACTGCTACCCTGAACGACATAAGTATTAATGGTCTTCAATCGTCGCCCTACCGCATCGTATACAAATTGGGTCAGGTTATGACGGTTATCTATTGACTGGAATACTCGTCCTTGGACATCGAAAACGGTATCGCTGATGATGTTCTGATCGTTGTCCGTGCCATGAGCAATGGCCGTGCTGATACTTGCACCATACTCCCAACGGTTATTGGTGCTGCTCCACACCCAATCTTTGGGGTTGGTAGCGCCTTGCATCACATAATTGGAAATGGTACGAATGACCCGACCTGTTAAATCGTAGACGCTGTAAGCGACACGATTTAACGTATCTTGAGTCGACTGCACCCGTCCAATGGGATCATAGGTAGTGGTACTAATCAAATCTTTGTCAGCCACGCTGCTGGGCGTGTAGCTGCTGCTTCGCGGATCGTTAACGCCATTATCGGTAGCGGTTCCGACAGTATTGGCAATGGTTTTAGCCGGTCGCCCAAAGCTATCGTAGCCCGTCCACGTTCGTGCGCCCAGCGCATCTTCGGTGTACAGCACCAGACCGTTGACATCATAAACAGTCTTGGAAATGATGTCCTGATCGGGAGCGCTGCTGGCGCTATAACTGGCCAGAGTGGGATCACTGTTGACGACATACGCAGGCTGGCTGGCCTTCTGGATAACTTTCACCTGTCGTCCCAGGCCATCATAGCCATACAAAGTTGTTTCCCATTGCGCCGTCGGACGATTTTCCAACAAGCGTTGGCTGCGAATGACCCCTCCTCGGCTGTCATATTCGGTGGTCTGGATCAAATCACGATCTGGCGCTGCGCTCATCACATAACTGACTGAACGTGGATCAAGAGTTGCATCATAGCCGATGTCACCCATATTGAGACTGATAGTGGCGGTAGCTTTGGCCGCTTGTACTGTTTTTACGGGACGGCTAAGATCATCATAGACGGTGTAATTAACAGTCCCTAACGGGTCAACCGTTTTGACCACATTGCCTACAGCATCATATTCTTGACTGCTGATAATGTCTCGGTCTGGATTGCCACTGGATACATAACCGATTGAGCGAGGATCAAGCGTCGGATCATAGCTACTGTCATTTGTATTGAGGCTGATAGTAGCAGTATCTTTGGCCGCTTGTACTGTTTTTACCGGACGGTTGAGCGCGTCATAGACGGTGTAGTTAATCGTCCCTAACGGGTCAATCATTTTGACAATATTGCCAACGGCATCATAAACTTGACTGCTGATAATATCCTTATCCACCGCGCTGTTCGGCGTATAGCTGCCTAATGTCGGATCAGGTGACACACCAGTGTAATCATTGTTATAACTGGGCTGATAGGCACTCTGGATGGTCTTCACCAAACGACCGGTATCATCATAGCCATACAGCGTGACATTGCCCAAAACATCCCGCTGGCTCTTGACCATGCCGCGAGCATTATAAGCGATATCATTGATGATATTCTGGTTATTGTCCGTACCAAAAGTAATCGCTGTTGTATTGCTGGTGCTCTTTTCCCATCGGTTGTTGGTGATACTCCATACCCATAAACCGGACGATTCGGCTGAACCGCCGCTCTGATTAGCATAGTTGACAATCGTTCGCACCACCCGCCCCAAAGCATCGTAGAATGTCAGGCTGATTTGCTTATCCGGGTTGTTCGTCCCGTCGTTGATGGTCGTTTTGACGCGCCGACCCAACGTGTCGTACTCATAAGTTGTGACCTTATTCTTTTTCTTGACTGGATCAGTGGAGTTATAAATTGCCAGTGCTAAAGGGACAGTCGTCGGTGTGGAAGTACCGGTGTCATCCGGATTGACACAAACTGTCGCCGTCACATTCCCTGCATCGTCATAAACGGTATAGGAGAGTTTACAATTTCCAAACAAACTGCTCTGCTGGGTTTTGACCACTCGTCCAGCACTATCGTAGCTATAGCTGGTCGAAACATTATTCGCTGGATTCACGACATCGACCTGAGTAACGCTTGTCAGCAACCCATTCTCATCGCCGCTAATCCCATATGTCCGGGTGGTTTGTTGCAGCACAGCAGCCGTACTTTTATCGAGGGTGACCTCAAGAATAGTGCACCCCTTATTGTCGTAACGAAATTCCTGCACACTCAGTGGGTTGACCAAATCTAAGATATGTACCGAATCTATGTAAAACTCGGCTGCACCACCGCTGGAAACAAACTGAAGCTTATTGCCGGTAACCGCAGTGGTCGGTGTATATAGCGCTCGCAGAGTTTGCCACGCGCCCAGAGGCGTACTCGTAACCTTGTCAAAGGCGTTGGTTCCTGTAACTTGCATCTTGGCAACACCGCTGACCGGATACACGCGGGCAATAATCAGATAGCTGTGGTTAGCGACCCAATCCCAAAGAACACTTTCCATGCCCTGCCCCGCTGCCGAAGCCACAATCCGGCGTGCATAAGTACCTGTATCGACTTGGGTGGTGGACTGTTGCTGGGTTGTGGGTGTTCCCACACTGGTCCAGCCAGTGTTGCCTTCCATATCACCGTTAATCGCGAGTTCCTTGAGAGCATTCGGATTAGTCGGTTTCGACACAAAAATTAAATTCGGTTGACGTAAGAGGCTGTCATAGACATAGGTCGTTTTGCGCCCTTGAGTGTCTAAACTTGAGTCAAGGGTTTTATCACTGTTATAAGCAAAAGAAGTCGTTGCGCCAAGAGCATCAGTCACACTATTGAGTGTCAGACCATCTGTACTCCAGTTCAGTTGGCTCGCATTCCCATTAGCATCACTCTGAGTCGTCGGGCGATAGTTATTATCTTGAACTTGATGGGCATATTGTCCGTTTTGCGCTGGCGCTTCAGTCCCACCATATACTCCACCGAAAAACTGATGGGTGGTCACTTTGCCCATGCGTGTTTCAGTCGTGATATTTTGCCCGCTCGGCTGGAAGGCATAATCGGTTACGATCAGGGCATTACCAGACGCTTGATGAATGCTTTGTACAACCTGTTCAACAATCGACACCGTGTCTACATAGAACTCAGCCGTTCCACTGGGGACAACGAATTGGAGTTTTCGTCCGGTAACAGTGGTGAGTGGATTGTAAACAGCCCATAAGGTTTGCCAGCCACCTGTGCCACTAGATGGTGCATCAAAGGCGTTGGTGCCAGTTACCTGCATTTTAACTACACCGCTGACAGGATAGACACGGGCGCTGATGATGTAGTTCCGTCCCGCAACCAGATCCCACGCATCCCCTTCAATCCCTTGATTGGCCGGACTAGGGCTGGTTACTTGAACATGCCGTGAATAGGTGCCGCTGTCCACTTGAGTCGTCGAACGGGCATTGACAGCCGGAGCAGCTCCAGTAATAGCCGTCCAATCACTATCTGCTTCCATTCCACCATTTACGGTCAGTTCAGTGGCTTGCAGTGTATAGGTCACATCCTCAAGCGTCAGACTGCCGTCTGTTACCCCATCTCCAGTGGTATCGACCGCGGGTGATTTACGCCGCATGAGTAGGTTAAGCATCTGCGGATTGGTTTCACCACCCGTTTGACCATAATATTCATAAGTCCAAGGGTTGGCCACGTCACCACGTACATCGCGCACGCTGGTCAGTAAGGGCTGAGTACCGTTAGCAATTGCCCCTGAACTATTGATCACCTTATTCAAGGTGTAGCCATACTCCACATAGCGACCGGTTGGGCTGCTAGGAATCGTGTCATCAAAAGTCTTATCACCTATGCGATAGATCTGACCGTTAAAACTGCCGCTGGTGTAGTAGCGGAATACCAGTTTGCGTCCATATGCATCAATGACTTGCGACAATTTCCCGCTGGAATAGCTGTAAGACCATGTTTCACCACTGGGCCATGATCGGGAAAGTAAATTACCACTGCTATCAAAAACCTGAATAGACCTATCCGTTGGGGTCAATGTATATTGGCTGGTACTGGTGTTCCAATCGACGAAAGATCGTACTCCGAGTACCCCATCGTAATGATTAGGGGATGTTTCTGTAAATAACGATTCACCACCATTAGGCAGCCGTACACTAATTTTATTGGGTGTTCCAATAATTTTGGTCAGCTTGACCAGATGATTATGATTCCAGCCGAGCCCCATAACGGGTATTACATTCGTTTGGCTAAATTGGCTGTAGTACCGGGTCAGTGTCAACTCACCTGTCGGAGTTTTAAAACTTAAATCGGTAACTTGTTCACGCTTTTCTCCGTGTCGGATGCCGATAGGATTGGAAATGGAACTTTCACCAGCATCACATTCGCCTTCGCCTCTATTGTTTGGTTCAATGGGGCCAAAAATGTCATATCTGACTTGTTCCAAGTTAATGGTCGATCCCGCCGTCGGATTGACAGCGATAGCCAAATGTATTTCAATGGCTGCCACACCAGCTACTGGACCTGTGAAATGCGTTTCGGTGTTTAATCCCGCTTCGCTACCGGCTGACTCCTGCTGATAGGAGGCCAGCGTACCGCCATTTATATCCACAAGCGCAATACGATGGATGGATATATCGGATCCCCATGCATTGTTAAAGGTATAATCGACTTGTACATTCCCAATATTTGGACTAATTGTGGGAAGATGGACTTTTACGGCGTACTGATAACTGTAGTCATTGATGACAGCGGCCTCAATGGAACCGCCTGTGAGACCTCCAGCATCAATCCTGCATTCTTTCAAACTTTCAAAATTCACTATTTTAGTAGTCATTAATCTACTCCTTAAAAATCTAACTATTTTGAATTTGACCGATACAACAACTCGATGTTTTGTGTCTAAATAACCTTGTACGCGAAGCAAACTTGCAAAATTAAAACTGGCGGTTGCCCAAAATGCAGACAAACCGCTGCTGTGAAACTGTTCCTGATTCCATCAGGTTTGAAGGTTTATGGAGAAGCGAGATTAAGTAATTAATTCGCTTCTCTACAAAATTCCCAGACTTTTCAATCTTTACGCAGCTACTGCCAAAGAAACTTGGATAGCTTGATGACTATCGCTGACTTGCCCATACTCCAACGCCGCCGCATAGTTGTATCCAACAGCAGTTGCATACGCTTTTGCTGCCCCAGCATTGATTGTGGTGTTGATGTTGGCTGCACCGGTAAAATATTGTGGGTCAGTAATCGCCCTGGTAGCTGTATTTAAACAGGCACCGATACCGCATGATTGAGTATTTTGTACTTGGAATTGTCCACTAACCCCAACTATTACATCATCAGCACCTAGAGGACTAATGAATCCACATCTTGCATTGGTATTCGCTAACCACTGTCGCCATGATGCTGTCGTATAAGCATGATTGGTAATGTCGAAAAAGCTGATCTGCCAAGGAAGTGGATTATAGTAGTTAACAATGTAACATTTGCCGCCAAGCGAAGCAGTAGTAGATCCGGCATTATTTGTCCCGTGACTACGCTCAGTCTGACCATCAGTAACTGTAGTAAGGACACATCCGACAAAACGCCGTGTAAGCGCTCCAGTTTTCACTAGATAACCGTCTTGAGTCGTCAGGGCAGTAGCACGAGTGCTTGTATTTGTCCAAGCAGCCATTTCTAGCTTTAAGCTGCCACTAGATACATATGTAAAAATATCTAGCATAGTGTTGGCGGCTACTTTAAAGGTAATGGAAACTGTACCACTAGCTGTTGCATTATTGTTAAGCGTAACTGATGTCGAACTCGAAATTGATGCAATAACTGAATTTGCCGCAATGCCTGTGCCAGTAACCTTCATTCCTACAATCAGTTGTGAAGTGTCGGCTAATCCTGTGATTGTATTATTGGCATTTGTAGTTGTTACAGTCTGTGTATCAGTGAGTTTGATGGAAATATCACTCGGGAGAACATAATTTTGAGTTACAGTTCCGTCATATACTCCAATCAAATTCCCATTGAAAGGGGTTAAGAATACTTGTGTCACGGCTGTCGCATCTGCTGTTGGTACACCTACACCAGTAACAGGTGTCAGCCGAGCACAAAAACTCGATCCAAGTGCAGCACCACTACCCCCTAATGGGCTTTCAGTACCATTCCAATTTTTGGCGTACAGCTTGCCATCTGGGCCCGGATAGACCCGTATAAAATCAGTAGCAGGTGTGCCGGGTGAGGCTGTAGGACGTTTGATTTCAATATAATCTTCAAGATGGACAACACCCGGCCCTTCAGTGTAAATCGAGAATGGATTGGTAATCGTTCCTGCGTTATTCATCTTGACCTTCAGGCCAATTGCAGTAGTGATCACCTTAGCCGCTGCATTGGTCACCGTTACCTGCACACCTGTCGCTTGTGGTAAGGCCGCTCCGTTCGCGAGGGTATCATTAATGACTTCGATGTCTCCACCGCGCAATTCAGCGCCAGCCGATGCCGCCACGGTACTCTTGTTAGAGATCCGAATACGTAATGCTGTATGTAAAGCACTGATGGCACTTGCACCAGTTAGCTCTAACTCCCCTACCATCCATTGCATCAGTGCATTAAGTGTCCCAGTCACCTGCCCCAAGGAATGAATACCCCGTTTGGGTTTACTGGTGGAGGTGTCAAATCGATGAGCTTCAAGCAGACTATCCGGGGTCTGTGCCGTTGCATCATCATCGCCAACGATGAGACGGCCATCGCCTGTGATTTGGGCAACAGCATTGCCCGCACTATCTTCCCATGTCTGAAGCTGTTGAGTCTGTGTCGTATGCCCTTGTACCCGAAGCTGCTTAATATCCTGCGAACCATCCACCAATACGTTGTCTGTAAACGTTGTCTGTGTCATGTTGTCTCCTAAAAATATTTGCTTTCGTAAAAATGTTTCTTAACGTTTCTTTGTTGCCTTCACTATGTCGTTACATGAACTTTCCCTCCTTCCCTCCCCTGCCCTGTTGAGCAGAAGAGGGATTACGGTTGGTTCGTCCAGACGGGACAAACCTGTCCAAGTCTGAAGCAGAAGTTTGCTATTCACTGTCACTATGCGGCAGGGCTTTGTTGACCAGATACCCGGCATGACTGATACCCAACAGCGCTAACATGCCGCCGTCGATTACCGGTAATGCCAGAACCGGCGCTGTACTTTGCTGAAACAAAGTCGAGAGCGCCGAGGCATATGCCAGCACCAGAATCAGCGTGAAAAAGAACATCTGCACTTTGCCCAAATCCAATTGACCCACATTGCCGATTTCACTGCCTTGGAACATATCCGCCCAGCGGGCTGTTTCTGGGGCTTGGTTGACAACCAATTGGCCCACAATCGTGACTTTATCGGTATCCACCGCCTGCCGGTTCAAAGCTTCTAAAGCACGCTGCTTATCCGGTTCGTTGGACTCACGGGCTTTCTTGGCACTCAAAATCAACGGTGAGCCAATCAGCGAGGTGGTCGAAATCCCCATCAGCAGCCACAAGTCGGGCGGAATAACGATGGATAAGGGTTCAGGTCGTTTGAGATCGACGTTCACCATGACCCCTGTCAAATAAGCGGACAAAATCAGGATCGTCCAGAGAATCATCTGGAAGCGGGCGAGGCTAACTTTGTTACGAGTGTCGATGAACAGTCCCAACCATTGCCCGGTTACACCGTTGCCAGCAATGATCCCGAACAGTGCCAGCAGCAGCATGATGGCCCACCACATCCACAGACGGAAGTTGGCCGGTACAAAACCTTCCATAGCGACTAAAGCCACGACAATGACGATAAGACTGACACTGTGCCAAATCTTCCACGGTGAAGTGGCTGTTCCTTCTGCTGCTATTACTTGCAATTCATGACGAACGTCGGGACCATTTGCCATTTCAGCCAGTTGTTGTTCGACGATAGGCATTCCTCCTTCCTCCTTGTTCGATTAGAAATAAATCTAGTTCCAACAAATTTAAGTACATCTGCGGCCATCAGACTGTGAGCGGGGCGCTGCCGTTGTGCGTCCTAGATATTGGATTGTTCTGTAGAGGACGAACGGCAGATCACCACTTACGATTACAGGATAGCACGCAAGTTCTGACAAAAGGCAATAATTTTATCGAATAATTTTATCGCTTTTTTCGGCTGATGAAGGTGTTTTTAATAATCTAATCCCTCTTGCCCTGCCCTCTTCACGACTCAACCAACCCCATTTGGCAAGTTTATCCAGATGCCGGGAAACACTCGACTGTGCCAAGAAGCATTGGGCAGCGATTTCTTGCTGGGTAGGTACGAAACCATGATCCTGTTGATAGTTCCACAGGAATTGATAAACGGCGTTAGTGGTTTGATGGCGTTTAGTTCCCATCGTTTTCCCCTTAATGTAACAGAATTCTAACCATAGGTGGGCGAAAAAAGGGCCGAAGTTGCCTTCAGCCTTTTTAGAGGAGCAAAAGTGAGTGTAGGCGTTTAACTGGCTTGGGCGATTAAGCCATGAAGTCGATCATTCAGATCGTCGCGTTCCCGGTGCAATCGTTCACACCATTCCCGCAGTCGCCTGTTCTCATCCCGCAGTTGGTTGACAGTGACGTTCAGGTTATCTTCCGGTTGTTTACCAATCGCTTCATAACCTTGTTTCATCAAAAACAGTGAACGCCATATAGAGGGGGTTCGTCCGAGGTATCCCCAACGAACGAGTCGGTTGATATGATAGGAGATATGGGAACTTGATGTAATGCCAACACCCTGCCCTACCTCACGCAACGAGGGTGAATGACCTGTAGAACGACAATACTCATCAATAAAAGTCAGGATCGCACAATGACGTTCGCTGAGTTCTAGCTGCACAGTCTGATCCACATTTACATTCGGTGTATTCATTACGGTCAACTTGGTTCCCTCTATACATAACAAAAAATAAACATCTGGATGTTAACAATAAGTCCATTTGTTCTATTAGTAAATGTAGGAAATGGTACGAAGATGGTTAGAAAACGGTATGAATTTTTGTTCTAATTCAATTTCTAAAAATTATGGGGAGTGCGTCAATAGGGCGAAAAAGGGTGAATTATTGGCCTTATCATAGGTCAAGATGGGCTTGATATTCAACATCAAGTCTTTCAGAGCATACTTCTCGAAATCCACACGCGGCACATTTGGCTCTCTGATTGTGGTTACGGTGAATGTCGTCCCATCCCCTTTTCACTCGCATCTCCCCGACAATCCGGCTTAATTCTTGTTCAAGCGCTTCGATGTACTGGATCATAAATTCCTGTTGTGGGTAACGAATAATGCCGTAGGCTGGTCTGACATGATAGTTCTCTTCAACCAAATGGCAATAGGTGATGAGCTGCATGATATGAGTCTGATACGGCTGACGCGGTGTTTTCCCAGTCTTGACTTCAACTGGAATAATCATGCTCCCCTGCTGTATCAAGACATCAGGTTTCCCCATGACTTTAAGTCGCTGAGAATACAACAGTTGTCCCGGCTTTTCAGGAGTATCCTCATACACAACTTCACCGCGAGGCAGAGACAGTTCCAGCCGTCGTCGCCGAGTCACAACAAGGATCGCCACTCCCGCGAGAATGACAATGACCGCAAGAATAATAAGCGGATCGGGTCTCATAGTTAGTGGATCAGCAACCGAATGAGATTAAACAAAACAAAGAGGATGATGCCTACGAAGATAACGCGTTTCCCTAAACTTGCGGAGCGTATAACCTGTTCTACCTGCTGAGAGTATTCGGTGTGGGAAGCAGATCCTTGTGCGAGAGCTTCTATATTACGGCTGGTAAAGCCTTTGAGCTTAAGCCAACAAGCGCGATTGCAGTAGAGGTATTCGGCGATCTCGGAAGCGGTAATAAAATCAACTTGAGGCGAAGTTGCCACTATATGACTCCCCTGCCCTATCAAGTATTCTAAGAAAAAGTTGAAACTGATTTTTTCCCAGAACGATTCTGGAAAAATCTAATTTGATTGTCCTGCTCTACTTATCTTCATCGTTCTGTTCTTTAAGCATCTCATACATTGCTTGCCATTTGCCGATTTCTCGGTTTAATTGGGCGATCTCACGATTCAATCCAGAAATTTCACTGTCCTTTTTATCAACGATTGAAGCAGTATTTGTTAGCTGCTCTCTAAGTGACGTGATCTCCGCCTTCATCTGGCTCATTTCCGCATATACCGCAATTGCTTTATCGCCCTCTAGTGCCGTAAATTCAGGTGGAAGACTGGTTTCTCGATAGCCACTCTGCAATTTATTAATAATGACGGCTTCAGTTTCCCGATTTCCTGTCAAAGTACGGATAGTATTGAGCGTAATGAGGTCGTCCATGCTATAAAATCGCTGATTGCCTCCAACGCCTTTAGCTTCTTCCGTGAAAAAATCTTCAAATGTATCTGTCCACTTGATAATCGTCTTTGGATCTCGTGCGAAAAGTTTGGCAACACGACCTGTTTTCATTTCCGTAGTTCCTTTTTTTATGCGGAGTCATTGTGATACAAATTTGCGGAATGTGCTACTCTGACATTATACTAGAATTCCGTAGACTGGTGTGACGTACTTTCACTAAGTGCAGACTGCACTAATGTAGAGGTGTTTTATTATGGCACGGAAACGCATTGAATTTTGGTTGGATGAAAACAAACCTAATGAACAATGGCTGCTCGATAATATCCCGATGCTGAAAAGCAAATGGGTCTTCTCGCGGTGTATGCGAGAAGGTCTGGAGTTACTTATCCACTTCAGAGCATGGAGCATTAAAGCTGCCGACGTATACGAGTTGCTGGTTGATCTCCGTGAAGGAAACTTGGATAAGCTATTGGCGATGTTCCCGCATTTAAGAGCTAAGTTTGACGGTGGCAGGGTAGGGGAAAATGAACTTGCAAAAGAAATTGCTGCGCAGATTATCTTACAGGGAGGATCTGGTGGTTATTTGATGAAATCAGCAACAATGATAACACCAAAACCCTTGCCAGCGCCGCCTATAGCTGAGATTAAACATGCAGCAGTTGTTTCAGCAGACGCTATCGCGGACAATTTCCTGAGTATGTTTCAATGAGAATCGAAAACCCGCTGGTGGTCAGTGGGCTTAGAATCAGGCTAATTGAGGTAGCCTAACTATGGTGAATTATATCGCATCGGTAGACTGCGGCAACGGCAATACAGCCGCCATGCTGGCTGGATCGAAGAAATCCATCAGCTTTCCCAGTATCCGCGCTCGTATTACATTCCAAACCCTCGGTCTCGGCCAAGGACATGAATTGGATTTCACCTCGGCAGTTTGGCACGACAACACCTATGCCGTCGGTGATGATGCACTGCTCGTCAACCGGCAGGGCATTGACCGGCATATGGGAGTCAATCGTTATGGTGGAGAACATCATCAGTTTTTGACCGCTTATGCGCTGGCACGGTTGGGCATCAAATCCGGCGGTGTGGATCTGACTTTGCTTTGTCCACCAGCTATGTACAACGACCTCAAGCAACGCATGATTGATGCGTATACCGCTCAACCGGTCGAAATCACTTTGAAAGGCGATAAGAAGCCGCGTCAGTGGACTTACGATAGCGTGACCGTACTTCCTGAAGGCTATGCGGCTGAAGGCTGCATCATGCTCGATCCGGGTGGCACTAAGTGGGCATTAGCTGCCAAGCTGGCTGGCGATGTGGTGCTGCTTGATACGGGCGCATACACAGCCAACGTCTTCCGCCTGCATAATGGTGCATTTAATCCAGCAGACCTCCCACAATCGAGCATTCAAAATGGCGGTGGCAACACTCACATTCGCTTGCCATTGCTGGAATGGGTTCATGGGGCAGGGGGAGACTTAACAGCAGTCACGCTCGACGACATTGACCGAACCTTACGACTAGGTAGTGCATCAGGTGACTATATGCTGCGTTTTGGGTCCGTTGAGGTTGATCTGAACAAGTATCTGCCTCAATTGGCGAGACAGTATGCCGACTGGTTAGCCAATAACGCGCTCGACACACGCTACGATGGGCTAAAAGACATCAGCGGTCTACTCGTCGTCGGTGGCAATGCCAGTTACATCATGCCGTATCTGCAAGAATGGTATGGCAAAGTGATTGACTACACTGGCTGGCGCGAATTTTCAGGACTGCATCCGGCTGACTTAAACACAGCAGGGGGATTGCGACTCGCTCAGGCACGATTGGCGGCGAAGAAATGAGAGAGTTTTATATCGTTATCGACCAAGACGATGACCGCGAGTTGGTTTATAAGCCTACTCAGCACACCGATTTGCTGGATATGAT
>JACDGI010001007.1 GCA_013821665.1 Anaerolineae bacterium | reverse complement strand
CCTCTAGCTAAAAACGAACAGAAGGAGAATCGTAACAATGGATGCATTTAACGTAATTCCGATGGTTATTGAGCAGAGCGCACGGGGCGAACGCGCCTATGATATTTTCTCTCTGCTGCTTCGGAATCGTATCGTATTACTTGGAACGCCTATTAACGATCAAGTTGCTAACTTGACTGTGGCTCAGTTGCTATATCTGCAACAAGAAGATCCTGATCGTCAGATCAACATGTATATCAACTCTCCCGGTGGCGTGGTGTATGCTGGCTTGGCGATTTATGATGCCATGCAGCAGATTTCATCGCCCGTGAGTACAGTCGCTATCGGTTTGACTGCTAGCTTCGGTACGGTTTTGTTGACCGCTGGTGAACATGGTCTGCGTTACTCACTACCAAACGCTACCATCCACATGCACCAACCTTTGGGCGGCGCTCAAGGTCAGGCTTCGGACATTGTCATTCAAGCTAATGAAATCATGCGCTTGAAGGACACACTCAACAACATTTTCGTCAAGCACACGGGCCAAGAACGTGAAGTTTTGGAACGTGATACCGACCGTGACATCTATTTCACACCGGAACAGAGCGTCAAATATGGTTTGATCGACTCTGTGCTGGGTGCAGCACCGGGCGCGATTGCTGCCGGTAAGGAGAACGGGAAGGCGTGAACTATATTCCGGGGAGCCATCACTGTTCGTTCTGCGGTCGTAGTGACCTTGAAGTCGAACATCTCATCGCAGGGCCGAACAACGTTTACATCTGCAATCGCTGTGTCGAACGGTTGCAAATTAAATTGTTGGAAGCACAGGGTGCCTCACCTTATGCTTTCCCTGCCGAGCAATTCCACATCGAGCGTTTGATTTCGCCGCGCGAGATGATGGCTCATCTGGATGAGTATGTAGTCGGTCAAGAACAGGCGAAACGCGTTTTAAGTGTGGCGGTTTATAACCACTACAAGCGTATTCAATCGGAAGTGTCTGCCGACGGTGTTGAACTTCAAAAAAGCAACATTCTGATTGTCGGGCCAACCGGCAGCGGCAAGACGCTGATGGCGCAGACGATGGCACGCATGTTGGACGTTCCGTTCTGTATTGCGGACGCGACTGCGCTGACTGAAGCGGGTTATGTGGGTGAAGATGTCGAGAATATCCTGCTGCGCCTTATTCAGGCAGCCGATGGGGATATTCCGCGTGCCGAGAAGGGCATCATCTACATTGACGAGATTGATAAGATCGCTCGTAAATCAAATGATAACCCATCCATCACCCGTGATGTTTCGGGTGAAGGTGTCCAGCAAGCGCTGCTGAAAATTCTGGAAGGCACGTTAGCGAATGTTCCGCCACAGGGTGGACGTAAGCATCCGCATCAGGAATTCTTGCAGATCGATACCACCAACATTCTCTTTATCTGCGGTGGAACCTTCGCCGGTATTGAGGAACGTATCAGCAAACGGATTGGCAAGTCAGGTGCGTTAGGTTTTCATTCATCAGCTCAAATGTCCGCTAAGGACGAAACACAGCTTCTGCATGAAATCAGCCCCGAAGATTTGATGGCTTTCGGTTTGATACCCGAATTCGTGGGACGTTTGCCTGTACTGGTCAATGTTGACCCACTGAGTCGCGATGCCCTCACACGTATTATGGTTGAGCCGAAAAATGCCTTGACCAAACAGTATCAACATTTGTTGGCCTTGGATGACGTGGAACTAGCTTTCGAGGAATCAGCTTTAGGGGCTGCCGCTGATTTGGCAATGGCACGCGGTACTGGTGCGCGTGGTTTGCGCTCGATCATCGAAAGTCGTCTCTTGAATGTGATGTTCGAAATTCCCGGACGAGATGACATTCGACGCGTCGTGGTTGACGAAGATGTCATCAGAGGCAAGACCAATCCGCGCATTTACACTGACAATGATGTGCAGTTGGAGTGGGCACCAGACGGACGGCTCAAACCTGCCGCTTAATTGTGACTGAAGTAGAAATTGAATCAAAAAACGACGAGCTAAATGTTCGTCGTTTTTGTTTTTAGATACTGGCTATTCCATAATCGAGGGTAGGATAACCTCGGCGCGTCCACCGACTTCTTTCTTAAAGAGCCGCGCATCAGCTTGTGTACCCGGCCCCCAATTGCAGGGAATAACCC
>JACDGI010000242.1 GCA_013821665.1 Anaerolineae bacterium | reverse complement strand
GAGAATTGCGTAATCAAGGCTAATTCATCTCAACCATCTGAGGGAGACTTCATCGCTCCTAGTTCCAAAATCGATACTCGCATTTTGGAAAATGAGGGAGAAAAGGGTACCTGAGTAGTTACGGGAAATCTGCAAAATCTGCAATTTGTGCAGCAAATTTCGCATTTTGAATCCACTCAATTACGCCATGTTATACTGCTTTCAAAACGATGTAGGCAGGATCAACTATGCTTTCAACCGACCAGCTCCCAAACCGCATCATCAATCTTTTGTCAGATGACACCGCCCACATCCAACAGGCCGCTCAACTCTTGGTCGATGGCTTTGCTGAACATTCGCCCGGCGCGTGGCCGACGCTCGAAGATGCTCTTAAAGATATAAACGAGTTGCTTGCCGAAGATTACATTTGCCGTGTCATGTTGGATGAAAAGGCCAATGTTCTCGGTTGGATTGGTGGCCTTCCTGAATATGACGGTCTCGTGTGGGAACTACATCCAATGGTCGTTCGGGTTGATTTGCAAGGACATGGTATCGGTCGGGCATTAGTCGCGGACTTGGAAGCGCAGGTGAAGTTACGCGGTGGTCTAACCATCATGCTCGGCACCGATGACGAAGATGGTATGACTTCCCTCTCGAACGTCAACCTTTATGACAATTTACCGGAGAAAATCGCCTCCATCCGCAACTTCAAATCGCATCCCTACGAGTTTTATCAGAAGTGTGGCTTCAGTATCATCGGTGTCATCCCGGATGCCAACGGTCGTGGCAAACCGGATATTCTCATGGCGAAGCAGGTGTATTAAGATTGGGACAAATTCGGACGTGAGAAAGTAGTCCCATTTTGCCCCTAATCACGAATCCACAAGATATACAGCTTATCCTTTGGGATATTGACGGCACGCTGCTCATGCCCAAAGGCGTAGGCCGTGCCGCCACCCGGCTGGCAATGCTCGAAATCTTCAACACTGATGCCGGTATTGAAACCCATTATTTCGGTGGTAAGACCGATTGGCGCACTCTGCTTGAACTACTGCCTCCACAGGGCTTTTCGGAAGGCACCATTCGCGAACTCATGCCCGCTTATGAGCGTGCTGCCGCCCAACACATGAACCGCATTATTGTCGATTATGCGGTCGAGCAATGTCCCGGTGCCCATGCTCTGGTCACTGAGTTGCATCGTCGTGGCTATCCCCTTCAAGGCTTGGTCACGGGCAACACCTCGTCGATAGCACCTATTAAATTGCGTGCTGGCGGCTTTGATCCTGATTGGTTTGTTGTGGCCGCCTACGGTAGTGAGTCTCCTGACCGCAATGATCTGCCATTTTTAGCTGTTGATCGTGCCGAAAAGCTAACTGGACGTAAAATTGCGCCTGAGCAGGTGATTGTCATCGGTGACACACCCGCCGATGTCGCCTGCGCTAGAGCTTTAGGTGCCGTGGCAGTCGGTGTTAAAACAGGTTATGCCACCTCGCCCACCGAGTTAGAGGATGCCAAGCCCGATTATCTTTTGGACGATTTGACGACCTTCTGGAAAGATGTACTCCCCATTTTTGATTAGGTATTCTGATTGCTAGTTCATACCCTTCAACCACAGGATTGAGGGAGAAACAATGGTTTTGAAGTCCCCTCTCTATGAAATGGAGAGGGGATTTAGGGGTGAGGATGGCTTACAAACGGGACTAACAATCAAGGTATTAGGTAGAAATTCAAGAAATCAAGGTGACGCAAGGACGTTACCTTTTGACCTGAGAAACGAGTTGATATGGCGATAGTAGTTGTGACAGGTTCAGCAGGCTTAATTGGTAGCGAAACGGTTAAACGTTTTCATGCTGAAGGGTTTGATGTCGTCGGCATTGATAACGATATGCGGGCGTATTTCTTCGGTAATGAGGCCAGCACCTCATGGAATCGCGAACGTCTCATCCACGATCTGCCGCGCTACCAGCATCATAATTACGACATCCGCGACTTTGCTCAAATCGAGAGTGTCTTCAGTCGCTATGGTAAAGATATTGCTCTTGTCGTCCATGCGGCTGCTCAGCCTTCGCACGATTGGGCTGCCCGCGAACCATTCACCGATTTCACCATCAACGCCAACGGTACGCTGAATATGCTCGAAGCCACGCGCAAATATTGCCCCGAAGCGGTCTTCATCTTCACCAGTACCAACAAAGTCTATGGTGACACGCCTAATTCACTGCCGCTGGTCGAGTTAGAGGAACGCTGGGAAGTTGATCGTACCCATCCCTTTGCCGAACACGGTATCGACGAAAGCATGAGTATTGACAAGTCGAAGCACAGTCTATTTGGTGCCAGCAAAGTAGCTGCCGATGTGCTGGTGCAGGAATATGGCCGTTATTTTGGCCTAAAGACGGGCTTGTTCCGTGGTGGATGCTTAACTGGCCCGGCACATAGTGGTGCCGAGCTGCACGGCTTCCTCGCCTTTTTGACCCTTCGCGCGGTTCGTGGACAGCATTACTCTATCTATGGCTATAAAGGCAAACAAGTTCGCGATAATATCCACAGCAAGGATTTGGTCGATGCCTTCTGGCACTTTTTCCAAAAGCCACGAGTGGGCGAAGTTTATAACATGGGCGGCTCGCGTCACTCCAATGTGTCAATGTTGGAAGCCATCCGCATGATTCGCGAGATTGGCGGCTATCAGTTGGATTATACCCTCACCGACCAAGCCCGTAGTGGCGATCATATTTGGTATGTCAGCGATGTCCGTAAGTTCCAGCAGCACTATCCTCAGTGGCAGTATCACTACGATACCGAAACCATTTTGCGCGAACTTATCGAACACATCGCCGTAAGAGAAGATATGGTTTAGACCACACTTGCGTGCAATCAAAGCTGGTCGTTTTGTGCCACCTGTTGGTTACGGTTCACACAACTTTAGGCGAGTTGGTTTCATGTTGACAACTCACCAGACTCGATGACTTGCTGGTAAATCGAGATCAACTTGGCTGTGGTTTGAGTGAGATCGTGGTTCGCTTCGATGTATTTTCGTCCCGCCTCGCCAATCTCAGTACGCAACTTTGGATCAGACAATAACCGCTCTATAGCTATGGCGAATTCTTCCGGCGTATCAGCGATCAATACTTCGCGTCCATCTTGCACATCTAGCCCCCTTAGCGCCACCGATGTTGCTACCAGAGGCGTTGATGTCAGAAAGGCTTCCAAAACTTTGATTTGGATACCCGACCCGTAGATAACAGGCGCAAGCGCGATAGTTGAATGACTCAGATAATCCGTAATTGAGGGAACAAATCCAGTTATTTTGATTGCCGGATTGGTTTGCATGGCTTCGATGCTTTTGGCCGGATTTGCGCCAACCAGTTGCAATTGAATATCAGGAAATGAACGTTGCACCAGCGGTAGTATTTTATCAACAAAGTAATGCACCGAGGCAATGTTGGGATGATAATTTAACGTGCCTGTTATAACGAGCAGGTTATTTGCGCGTTCATTTGAAGCTGAAGTAGGGATAAGCGGTAGACCCTGCGGTTGATAATGAATACGGTCGCTATAGATGTTGTTTTCTTGAAATAACGCCTGATCTTTTCTGGAAATGACCAGTGTTGCCGGGAATTGTGTCGACAGCCAGCGTTCGTAGGCTTGCAAGCGCTTACTTTCGACCGCATAAATTTGCCGGTTTAATAAACTTGTTGTAAATGTTTGCGCTTGCCCGTACAGCGACGAAAGAAAATCGACCGCGTCCCACACGATGGGCCAATCCGACAGTAGCTCAAGCCCATAAGCTGCCATACGTAAATGTTCGACATGGATAATGTCAGGCGGATCATTCTTGAGGACTTCGCGTATATCGTTCATAAGCTGCGATGACCACATAAAGCGTGATTGAAGCGGGTAACGAGTCGGTAAAGTTTTGAAAGCGCTCCAAAATGACTGATACCGAGATAAATTTGCAGCGATAACTTTTACCCCGTACTGCTGTAACTTTGCGATATTTTTTGCATCCGTCAAACTTCGATTGAGGGTAACAACCGTTACTTGGTGTCCTGCATCGATTAATCCCCGTACCTGAAAGTGAGATCGTATTTTGGTGGGATTAGGAACATGTGGGACCAGATAGAGAATGTGCATCAATAGGACTCGTAATCGTTAATTATTAGCATTTTGCCATAAGGTTTAGCCGCGAAGTGGCTTTCCAATCGAGCCTTTTATTTTTGGTGAGGTGGCGTATAAGGGCTGAAGTAATCGATAAGTTGATGGCGTGTGAACAGAGCTTTATAGTGTGCTTCAAACTCGGTACAAATGGCTGAGTTTTGAATATCCATCCGCATATCATAAGCATCTTCGCCATTATTGCGATAGTAACGCTGTTTAACATCCACAGTTCGGAAGGCGTATTTCTGATAAAGGCGCTGCGCCCGCTGGTTACTGACACGTACTTCGAGCGCGACTTCCTCAGCTTCCAAAACAATGCCACGCTGTACCATGCCAGCCAGCAAGATTTCACCCCATCCACGTCCTCGTCCCTTCGGATGGACAGCGATGGTGCTAATATGCGCTTCACCCGCGATATGCCACATGCCACCATAACCGACGATGCGATGTTCAGCATAGGGATGTATTTTGAGCCAACGCTGCCAACGGGTCGCTGTTTGTTGGCGGTTCCATTCTAGGACAACCATAAAACTTTGAGAGGATTCGTTGATTTCGTAGCGGTAGGATTTTTCTGACCAAGGAATCTCAAATGACAGTCGATCAATCTCCGTGACTTGCGGCAGATCGGCAACTGTCATGTAGCGTAAAAGCAAATTAGGTTTCGGGGACATCCTGAGTTTTGATGTAAAAAGGAACGAGTTTGGCGGCATCGAAACCCGTTTCATCGGCCTTAAACCGTTCCCATGCTTCCTGTGCCAGAAAGCCAGCGCGGCGCAAACGAAAAGCCGCTGGAACGAGCGTGATTGGAACCCCTTTTTCTTTGGCTTCAGCGAGGATGGCGTGTCCGGCGATGCTGATTTCGCCGCTGATGTGGGCAGGGCCATCAACGCTTTCAAGGAGGGTGTTCCAGTCCATCAATTGGACTTCGCCGCGCGGAAACCAATGCCCTTTGCGCCACTGGTAGCGCCCTACAATGACCCGTTCTCGACCCGCTTGAACGACGACAATTAAACCGTCAGAATAATGGGGTTGCGCGGCAGCGATAATATCAAGCGCTGAAATGCCAACTAAGGGAAGATGCCGTACCGCTGCCATGCCTTTGGCTAACGACACGCCGACACGTAAGCCAGAGTATGAACCCGGCCCAATACAAACGGCCATAGCGGTTAAATCGGTAGTGGTGACACCTGCCCGATCCAGTACACTCTGTAGAGTAGGCGCAAGCTGCGTACTATGATTAAAGGCTGTGTGCCATGTCTGTTCAGCCAGCAAGTTATAGCCGTCATACAGTGCAAGGCTAATCAGTTGGGTGGCAGTATCCAATGCAAGTAGCATAATAAACGTTCATACACTTTGGCTGCTACTCATCGAATAATGATTGAGCAGTAAAAGCGATTCCTATACTCCAAAGACGAATTCGCGAAACTTACCAATTAACTCTTCGTAACGCTCGCCATCGCCCACCATCGCGAAGTTTCGTCGAGTGGGTTCCAACACACGGATCTCAATCCATAAACGCTTCTTGGGTAAGACGCTCACTATATTCTCCGGCCACTCAAGGATCACCGGGCCGCGTCCGCTGAGTATTTCATCAAGCCCAATCGTGTCGGCGTCATTGGGTCGTTCGAGACGGTAACAATCAAGATGGTAAAGGTGCTGTGAATCTTTCTCACGCGTATGGTCATGCACCAGATTAAAGGTCGGGCTGGTTAGCGGCGTTTTCGCGCCCCACCCCTTACCAATGCCACCCGAAAAAACAGTTTTTCCAGCGCCCATATCGCCCGATAAGCAGATAATATCACCGGGCAGCAGCAATGCTCCCAGTCGGGCACCAAGCCTTTGGGTCTGTTCTGCGCTGTGGCTAATAATATCCAGTTGACCCGCTTTAAGGATTGGCACACCCTGCTCCCGAAGCTGCGTCTGTAAGGTATTGCAAGATTATACAACGAGCGCTACACAGACAAAAGACCAGCCCTTGATTGGGTTCTAAGTTTGACGATAGGTCACAAACCAAATCTAAACGCAAACACAATGCTATTGTCACTGTGTTTAGGCGATTTGACATTACAATTACGAATAATATGATGAGGACAAACTTATGAAATTATTTTCGGCTGATTGGAGTATTCGTCGCCGTCTGGTTCAAATCATTTTGATGATTTCAATTCCGACGGTTGTCGTGGTGGCGATTATCGCGCTAAGCTCCTATTCGACCACACTGCGCAGCGAATCGGAAGACGCGTTTGTAAACTCCAATCAGGTGTTTGCAAATGCACTGGATGGTCAGTTACAGACGGCAGTCGTGACCACGCGGAATTTCGCTGCTGCTTTAGCGGGTCAACCGGTTGCGCCACTTTCACAAGCATGGCAAATGGCAAGCAACATGCTCAGTGAAAAAAATACGCCGATACGTCGTATTAATGTGTACGGGATGTCGGCATCAGGGCATCAGAGCGTCATATTTAATGCGCCTTATCCACCGACACGCGTGGCGACGGTTCAACAGTATATCAACAACGATTTGCCCGCTGACACATGGTTTTTGCAAGCGCTCAACGATGGGACAGAGCGCTGGCACGCACAAGCGCTACCATTTGATCCTTCTTCTACACAACCCGTAGTTTCCTATGCGGTTCCCTATCAAGGGCCGGGTAAAGCCTATATGGGGATTGTTTGGGTTGATGTCGCGGAAGTCACCTTATCGCGCATGATGGATAAAACGATTGTATCCAAGGATGCAGGTGGCTACAGCTTATTGTTTGACGAGCAAAGTACACTAGCCGGAAGCCACGATTTTTATAGCAGCATGCCTGAAGCGGACAGTAGTTCAACTCTGGCATCGTTCCTTTCAAAACCTGATATATCGCGGCTATGGACGGACGCACAAGCTAATCAAGGAACATTTTATTTAGGCGCTGATCCATTTGAGTCGGACAAACAATCAATTGTCCTAATCAACCGGCTGCCACAAACGGGTTGGCGTTTAGTGACTATTTTGCCTTCAACCGTCCTTCAAAATCCGTTAAACCAGAGCATTGTTGAGATGGCGCTTGTGACGGCACTCGGTATGACCTTGCTGTCATGGATTGTTTACCGATTTATTACACGGACGGTATCGCGGCCGCTCGAAACATTAGGGACAGCCGCACAACAAATTGGTGGCGGTGACTTACGCTATGGCATCGCCTATCAGGATCAGAAAGATGAAATTGGGCGGCTGGCACACGCGATGGAAGATATGAAACGCCATCTGTCTTATTCTTACCAACAGCTTTCAATGTGGAGCCAAACCCTAGAGAAACGGGTCGGTCAACGCACCGAAGAATTAGCGCTGGCACAAAAGGTGGCGCAAGCCAACGCCAATGAACTCCAAGCGGTTTATGATGCATCCTTAGCTATCGTGAACGATTACCGCCTCGATGCCGTTTTGCAGCAATTGACGCACAGTCTTTTGGGATTACTCGACGCAAATTACTGTGCGGTCTGGTTGTTGACTGCTAGTAAGCAGCATCTTCAATTGGTGGCTACGACAGGTGATCCATCTCGATTGAACCGTATCATCGGGGCAGATGAGGGTCTTGCCGGTGCTGCAACCCGTGAAACGCGTCTGTTGATCGTTGAAGATTATGCCCACTGGCCGCAGCATTTAGATGAGCTGTCGGATACGGGTGTGCAGAAGGGCATGGCTGCGCCACTTCTGTTTTACAATAAGCCTATTGGGGCAGTTTTGGTTGGTCGCGGTGAGGATGCTCAGGGTTTTAATAAGCCTGACGAACGTTTACTGCTGCTGTTTGCGAACCTTGTATCGCCTATCGTGCGTAATGCCCAGTTGTATATCCAACGTGAAGCGGCTACAGAAGAAGCCGAGCGGGCGAACAGCGTCAAAACACGTTTTCTCGCCAGCGTGACGCATGAATTGCGTACACCCTTAAATTTGATTATCAACAACCTCGATTTCATGCGGATCGGTATGTTTGGCAATGTTACAGGCGAACAAAAAAGCCGCCTCGATCAGACGATTCGGAGTTCGGAACACCTGCTTTCGCTGATTAATGATCTGTTGGATGTGAGCAAAATTGAAGCCGGTGAAATGGAATTGACCATTATTCCAGCCGATCTTCGTCCGGTGTTAGAAGATGCGCTCGATTCAGCAGTGATGCTGATTGAAGCGAAGGGCGCTCCTATAACCTTGGAAGCGCATATACCAGAGGATTTGCCGCTGGTGCCAATGGATGCGCGACGTGTTCGACAGGTACTCACGAATTTGCTGACCAACGCCGTGAAGTTCACACCCTTTGGGAGTATCAGTTTGAGACTGCTCATGAGTAACGAAGTCATTGAAATGGTGGTGACGGATACTGGCATTGGTATTTCACCGGATGAGATGAAGAATTTGTTCCAGCCTTTTGAACGGGCTGACCGGGCAAAATCCATGAGCATTGAAGGCACTGGATTAGGGCTTTCGATTGCAAAGCATCTGGTGGAAGCCCACGGCGGAAAATTGATGGTCGAAAGTGAAGTCGGAAAAGGCAGCAGTTTTGCTTTTACACTGCCGCTGCCGCAGGAGCTTAGTAATATGCGGATTGTCACCAAACCGCTGCCGATGCCAACCGGAGAAGACTAAACCCTATTCAATAAGCACTAGGACTTTTATCAACAGGACATCATTTTGGTGTCCTGTTTGCTTTTCTATCGAATTAACAACTGATTATTTTGGGTTTTGAACAATTCGCTTCAGAGAGGCGTTAAGAGGTCTAGAACGTCAAGAAATATCATGGAGCGAACGATATGAATATCATTGAAACCCGCGATTTGCGGAAGAGTTTTAAGAGCCGACAAGGTAAAGACAAAAGTGAAGTCGAAGCCGTCAAAGGCGTGAGCATGAAGGTTGAGAAGGGTGAAATATTTGGTTTTCTGGGGCCGAACGGCGCGGGCAAAACCACAACCCTTCGTATGCTTTCGACGCTGCTGCCACCGACCAGCGGTGATGCCAAAGTGGTCGGTTTCGATTTACAACGCGAGTCAGGCAAGATCCGTCAGCATATTGGCTATGTGAGCCAAGCAGGTGGTACCGATCAACATTCGTCAGCGCGGGAGAACTTACTGTTACAGGCTCAACTTTATGGATTTGACCGTAAAGCTGCCGACGCGCGAGCCAATGAACTGATACAAGCACTGCAACTGGATACCTTTGCTGATCGTTCCGCCAAGACCTATTCCGGTGGACAACGTCGTCGTTTGGACGTGGCGTTGGGGATTGTGCATAAACCGGAACTGCTGTTCTTGGATGAACCAACGACGGGGCTTGATCCTCAGAGCCGCGCACATTTGTGGGAAGAAGTACGTAAGCTGCGCGAAAACGGAACCACTGTTTTCTTGACCACACACTATCTTGATGAAGCAGATGCGCTGGCAGACCGTTTGGCGATTATGGACGGCGGCAAGATCGTGGCGGAAGGCACACCCAATTCACTCAAACAACAGATTGCGGGTGATGTGGTGACGCTGGGAGTCATCGCACAAAACGGCGAGAAGAAGCGTGCCTTTAGCCTACTCCAAGGGCAGAGTTATGTGCGTGAGATCCATGACGGTGAGGAAGCCTTTCAACTGTACGTGGAACGCGGCGAGGAAACCTTACCAGCCATTTTGCACCTCATGGATGACGCTGGCTTGAAGGTCAGCAAAGTATCACTGGCGCGTCCGACTCTTGACGATGTGTTCCTGCGCCAAACCGGTCGTTCTCTGCGCGAAAACAGCGCCAATTAACTTACTCGACACATAATCTAAAAACATAGGAGATCAAATGATCATGTTCAAACTTATACGTGATACACGGCTCATTTTCGGGCGCAGTTTGCAGGTTTCGCTGAAAAATAGCGTATGGCTGTTTGTCAGCTTGTTTCAACCGCTGCTTTATATGCTGCTGTTTGCGCCGCTGCTGGATGGTATGATGCCGGGAGGTAAAGCGATACAGAATTTTACGCCGGGTTTGCTGACCATGATGGCAATGCTTGGTCCGGCGTTCGCGGGTTTCAAGTTGATTGACGACTTGCGGGCTGGTGTGATCGAGCGTTTTCGCGTCACCCCTGTGAGCCGGATTGCCCTCCTGCTTGGGCCAGTGTTGGTC
>JACDGI010001006.1 GCA_013821665.1 Anaerolineae bacterium | reverse complement strand
GCATCTGGTAATGTGACAGCCGTTCTAAGCCGTAGCTGCCGCCTAAGCCTTCGACATGCAGCTTGGCTGTTTTGCCGTAAATCTCCAGCGAAAACAGATTTTTCCACTCGGTACAACTGACATGGAGTTGAGCGGTTTGCTGGCTGGCTGTCCTGAGCAGCATAAAACCGTTATCTTCGACGGGCATATCCCAGAAATAAGTATGGGCATAACCTTCTACCGACGGGAAATCACCCATAAACCAGCGGGCTAAATCAATCAGATGCACGCCTTGATCCAGCAGTTCCCCGCCGCCAGCAATCAACGGATCGGCTCGCCACTCGCGGTCATAACCCACACGACCGCCATGTCCATAACGTCCGCGTATAAACATTAATGGGCCAACGACACCACTAGCGATAATCTCGCGGCATTTCAACAGCGCTGGGTGGTAACGGTGATTAAAGCCGACCCGCACCTGAACATTAGCCGCTTGTGCTGCCGCCAAAACAGGTGCTAATTCGCTGGCTTTACGGGCTGCCGGTTTCTCAACCAGCACATGTTTACCCGCCTTGATCGCTTCCAATGTGATCGGTGCCAGCAAATCATTGGTCGTGGCAACCACTACAATTTGGACATCGGACTGCTTGATTAATTCATGCCAGTCGTCATAAGCGGTGATGCCATCAGCGCTCCGGCTGAGAGCACTTGCCCGTTCCATGATTTTATCCGCCACCGCGACCAAACGCGCTCCGGCCAGTGCTTTTGCCCGCTTTTGTCCGATTAAGCCGCAGCCAATAATACCCACGTTCATCGCTCGCCCCAATCTTGGCCGCGATCTTTGGGGATGATTCGCCGCAACGTATAAATATCACTTTGAAGCTGCTGCTGATGCTCTGGCAGCTTTTCCCACGGGTCCCAAATCGCGCTAATCAGTTTGCCGGTAATCCCGTCACTAGCCACTGATGCCAGAAAAACGCATAAATCCGCACCACGTTCGAGGGGTGCGCCTCCCTGTTCTTTTTGTTCCAGCGCCCGTTTATAGAAATTCTCGCCTACCACATCTGGGCCAGAGTCCAATACTTCATCCAGTAAGCGCGTGTTGAGTGCGCCCGGTGCCACCGCATTGACATCAATATGAAACGGACGTACTTCCTCGGCAATAGTTTCGCTAAAGCGCACCACGGCTGCTTTTGAGGCAGCGTAGGCACTAAAGCGGGGCAGGGGATTGGTCGCGCCGCCACCGGAAATATTGATAATTTTGCCATAGCCAGCCGTCTTAAAGTGCGGCAGTAAAGCGCGGGTTGGCAAGACTGTCCCATAGAGATTAATCTCAAGTGCTTGCTGCCATGCCTCCCAATCCACGGACTCGCTTTCGCCTTTCGGACCATAGACTCCGGCGTTATTCACCAATATGTCGATTTTTCCGAGCGCTGCTAAAGCATTGGCAACAAGACGATCTACTTGCTCAGGCTTCGATACATCGCAGGCTTCAGCTAACACTTTTTGTTCAGCGGTCGCGCCTTTTGCCAGCTTGTCACGGACTTGGTTCAGTAAATCCAGATTGCGTGCGCATAAATAGACATTGGCTCCAGCAGCCACAAAAGCCTTGGCGATGGCTTCACCTAAACCTTGGTTCGCGCCGGTGATGACTGCCGACCGATTTTGCAAGTTCATGGTTGACCTACCGCGTAATATTCAGGCAGTTCGGATAGCTGTGTGCCGAGAAAACGATTGGCATCCAGAATCAAGGCGCGTTTCATCAAATTGCGACAATCAACGCTGCTCAGTTGCTGGAATTCCGGCCATTTAGTGGTGACGACAGCCGCATCTGTCTGAGCCAGCGCATCGGTGAGTTGTGAGAATCGCATCACCCGATTTGTTAGGTGCAGTGGCAAATCCTCAGCTTGTGGATCAATTGCGCGGACATTTGCCCCATCGTTCAATAACAGTTCGCACAATTCCATTGCTAATGAACGCCGTAACGTGCTTGTATTCGGCTTATAGGTTAAGCCGAGTAACAGGATGGTTTTACCGGATAAATCCCCCAAGAAATCACGTAATCGACGGTATGCCCAATTTTTGTGATTAAGATTGCTCTGGAAAACGCCGTTAATCAGTGGAAGGGTAAGTTCATGCTGAGCGCCGGATTGCGAAAGAAAGACCAGATCC
>JACDGI010001005.1 GCA_013821665.1 Anaerolineae bacterium | reverse complement strand
ATACAATATCAGATGAAAAAGCATCGCAACGTTTGCCCATTCTGACGATCATCGTCGTCATCATTACGGCTGTCGGTGCTGTTCTTCAATTTGTTAATCCTGCTGTCCTGACCGCCTTACGCCGTGACCCGAATGCCTTGGCAGCCAGTCAATGGTGGCGGCTCATATCGCCGTTGTTGGTTCTGGATGGCAACCTATGGGTGCATTTTGCGCTGGATGTCGTTGGCTTTCTGATTGTGGGCACAGTCGTCGAGCGGCGTTTCGGCAGCCTTCGTTGGTTCATCCTCTTTATCACGGCGGCACTGGTCGGTGAATTAGTCGGCTACGTGTGGGACCCGACGGGCGCGGGTGCGTCGATAGCCCTGTGCGGGTTGATGGGCGGTTTAGTGATCTGGCAAATCCGCCATAAAGACTTACAATTCATTCCCTCCCTGTATACGGTAGGGCTGATAGCCGCGCTCACGTTTGAGGCCATTGCCGCCCTATTAACCAGTGATAGCACGGTCGAAGTCATCATTGCGGTTGTCGTGTGTGCCGTACTTATCAATGTGCTGGTGATCTTACGTGGACGCGCCAGTGATCCGGGCATCCCAACTTATTATGTGGGTGCTGTGACTTTGTTGGGGGCAGTCATCTTGCTTTTCCTGCATGACATTCACGGTGCAGCCTTATTGACCGGTCTTGTGGTGGCAGTTGGGGTGCTGTGGTTGAGGGATAGGCCTATATTTAAGTAGTGGAGGTTAGTTTTATACAGACTCCCTACCCGTAGGAACAATTCACAGGACGACAGTTTTGCGGTTGAGCGAGAAACCTCACCCCCTAACCCCCTCTCCAATGCTTTGGCGAGGGGGAACCAAGACATTTTGAGGGAGAAAGTTTTCGCGTTTCAAAAAAGTGTCGTCTTGTGAAGTAGTAACAGGGAGGGGCTTTGAAGGCTTTTGGAGATCACATCTTTTCGAGGATAGCCTGACGCAGACGGTCATAGTCCTCCTTCGGGATTAGGCCAGATTTGCGGGCTTCGTCCAACCGTTGGAGCTTGTCCGTCAGACTCAACTCCAGATTCTCCGAAGGCGGCATACTCGGCGTTGTGCGGAAGGATGGTGGCGTATTTCGCACGACAGATATATGCACTACCGCCCGACGAAAAAGGCTAAGTGCCAGCATAATATCCAGCACTATCCCGAAGAGCATGGAGGCCCCGAAACCGCCTAAGCCAATCAGCAACCAGCGCATGGTCATATCGTGCTTCTGACCACTTCTGGTCACACAATAGGGAGTCATAGCGATACCGACACGGCTAAATATTGGATTATTGCTGGACTCACGGACTAATCGTTCGCCTTGACTGCACAACACCGTCCCCAACAGCGAGTCGACACGCTTGTCGTTGCGGAACTGCGGCATCATAGGCACTATAATCACCGCAATCAGAACGCAAACCCCGATGACATTTAGCAAAATCGTAAATAAGAATTTGAGCATGGTCTACTATCACAGCCCATTGAACGTTGCCCACATTGAACACTGAAACGCATCTCATAGCAACCGACGAATGATCTATTTCATCTGTAAGGACTGGCGAAAGGTTCCAGTTAGCCGATAATCAATGGTTATACGAATGGGTCGAACTGAGGAACAACAAATGTCTAACTGGCAATCAAGCGATCTTCAAGTGAACGGGTTGCGCTTACACTATACGCGTACCGGTGGAACAAAACCGCCGCTGGTGTTGGTACACGGCTTCAGTGATGATGGCTCGTGCTGGAACCCGGTCGCCGAACGTTTTGAGGATGATTACGATGTCATCATGCCTGATGCGCGTGGTCACGGTTTTTCAGAAGCCAGTGAGCATGATTACTCAATATCTAGTCAAGCTGCCGATCTGCACGGCATCATTACCGCACTCGGATTACACAAACCGCTGATCCTTGGACATTCGATGGGTGCAATAAACACGCTGGCACTGGCGGGTTTGTATCCCGATGTTCCCGGCGCGATCCTCTTGGAAGATCCGCCCGCATGGTGGATGAAAAGCGGTTTACCAAAAGCATCCACGCCCGAACAACTTGCCAAAATGCGTGAGTCTTTTACCGCCCGTAAAAGTCAATCGCGCGAAGCCCTCATTGCTGCCGAACATCGTACCAACCCCACAT
>JACDGI010000241.1 GCA_013821665.1 Anaerolineae bacterium | reverse complement strand
TGCGTGGACATATCGCTGTGGGTTCGAGTCCCCGTGGAATTTTGCTCAATCGCGACAACAGTTTGTTGTTCGTCAATAACGCGCTGGAAGGTTCACTCTCGATTATTGAAACGCGCAATCTGACGGTGGTGGATAAACTGCCAATTAGCGATTTCAAACTGTCAGTCGATACAATTGTGGCGGCACAGTTGTTTTATGGCGCGAGTGATCCGCGTATGTCCTTTGGCAGTTGGTTAAGTTGTGCCAATTGTCATTTTGATGGCATGTCCGATGGGCGCGTGTGGCAGGGCATGGTTGATGGGCCGCGTAATACACCCGTGCTTTACAACCTGCTCGAAACACCACCTTATAATTGGTCCGGCAATTGGGATGAACTGGCGGACGCTGAAATTAAAATCCGCCATTTGCAAGGCGGTACAGGCTTGATCGCCGATCAAACATTGTCACCCGCTTTGGGCAGCCCACACGCCGGACTTTCGCTGGATTTGGATTCGCTCACGGCCTATATTGCTACGTTCACCGGCCCGACCCAATTACCGGTTAAGGATGCGGCCCTCGTCAAGCACGGCGCGGATATTTTCGGCCAACAAAATTGTGCAAGCTGTCATGCGGGTGCGGCGGGTACGGATCTCAAATCGCATGACGTGGGCACAGGCACATCACCCAACGAAAAAGCCGGTGCGGCCTTCGACACACCAACTTTGCGCTGGTTGTGGTCGAGCGCACCTTATTTCCATGATGGTTCGGCGGCGACTCTGCGCGATGTCTTTACCATGCCGGGGGCGCATCAGCTAATCGGTAAAATCTCATTGGAAGATATTGATGCGCTCACAGCTTATTTGCTGTCGTTGCCGCAGCAATAAGGATCGCCAGATGGTTACCACTTGCGGTCTAACCCGAATTGCGCCACCATTGCCCTTATAGTTAATCGTCAATCAAAGGTTTCTAACGATATGGCTCGCGATATTTCGATCACATTCATGAGTGGCCCGATGGATGGCAAAACACTCAACTTTTCACAGCCGGAAGTGGGCGAGGAGACTATTTTGCTCATTGGACGGCGTGAAGGATGTGATATTCATTTGCATTTCGACAGCCAAGCCTCACGTATCCACGCCAAAGTCGGCATCCTTTCCATTCCGGTGACGGCCTCCGAATCGGTCGAAAATCCATATATGCTGGGCTTCTGGCTGGAAGATGGCAACAGTCGTAACGGCACCTTTGTGGAAAAAGATAGCAACCGCATCAAAGGCCGCTTGAGTTTACGCCCCGGTACGCTGTTCCGTGTGGGACGCACATGGCTGCGACTCGATGTGCCGCTCACCTATGAAGCCGACAGCGACGAGTCGCGTAGTTAGCGGCGTATTGCCGTTGCACTCGCGTAGGCTCACCGACGAATTCGTACACTTAGAATAGGTTCTAATAGATATAATCATTAACC
Organism: Anaerolineae bacterium; assembly: GCA_013821665.1. Taxonomy (GTDB): domain Bacteria; phylum Chloroflexota; class Anaerolineae; order Aggregatilineales; family Phototrophicaceae; genus CFX2. The sequence continues at coordinate 8,880 of JACDGI010000241.1, read as the reverse complement.
TATTAGGAGCATATTCATGTTAAAGCGATTTCGTCCGCTTATTGCTTGTTTAGCCACATCTCTTTTGATTATAGCCAGCGTCCCAATTTCTGCTGTGAGTGCCAATTCCTCGGCACCTTTCCGCGTGTACATGACCTTTGAAGATGGCCCAACCGATGCCTATACACCACAAATCCTAGATGAGTTGGCTCAATACAACGCCAAAGCTACTTTCCTGATTGCCGGTGATCAAATCGCAGGGCATGAGGATTTGATGCAGCGTGAAGTCCGCGAAGGTCATGCTCTTGTAAATCATTTATGGTCAGAACCCGGTGTCTATGCAGGTGCGCCGGATAAAGCTGTGATTGACTCATATTTGAAAACCGAGGATGCCATCCGTGCGGCGTTAGGCGATCAACTGCCACGCTATGATGCTCAGATAAAACTATTCTGGCAGCCCGGAGGCGGCGCGAAGCCCTTTCCGGTTGTTGAAGGCGTACATGTTATAAGCTACGTTTGGAGCGTGAACAGTGATGACTGCGGTTGGGCATTGCATGGCATCGACTTGGATACACTCGATTTTGACAAAGCGGTAATTGATAACGTCCTTAATCGCCCACAATCCACCGGACAGACTTATAATGCCTACGATTATGGTGATGGCGTGGTGATTGCCTTCCACGATATTAACCGCGTGACGGGCCGCGTCCTGCCAGCGATTATGAGCGAACTGCAATCGGCTGGCGCAACCTTCGAATCGTTACCGCGTCCGTGGGATACCATTGATACCATGCCGATTAAGTTGGGTGTGCCACCCAACGGTGGGGATGGTCAAGCGGGATTGTCGCTTTCGGCAGTGGCCTTGGAAGCCGCCAAAATACGCTCGACACCCGAACGCAACCATAATGTCATCGCTTCCGTACCCGCTAACGCAACTTTGACCGCGACCGGTCGTAATCGCAAAGGTTGGATACAAGTCCAATACGAAGGGCAGGTTGGTTGGGTGCTGGGCAGCCTCATCAAAATATATGGCCCGATACCGAGTTTGCCACTGGCCTAAATAAAAACGGGCGCAGAGTTTCTTACTCCGCGCCCGTTTTTTTGCCTATAGATAGAACAGGCTTACTTCGGATCGAAGCTGCATTCTCCCGCTTTGATCGAACAGGTAGCCAGTACCGCACTGCCACGTCGTACCTCGAATGTAGCATCTGCCTCGGTGCTGACCCAGAACAAACGCCGCGTCGAGATTTGCCGCCATGCCTGCACAAAATCGCAGTAAACGGGCTTGGTATTACTGGCCGACAGAAAGCGATCATTGCGGATCACTTGTAAGCAGTCTCCGGGCTGAAGCGCTGAAATAGAACGGTTGCTAATGCTAGACCATTCCTGCGTTGTAAATTGGGGTGCGCTGCTGCTTGTTGAGACTTGGACGAACGTCAGGTTAGCGACGTTGACGTTCTTTTTCCCTTGGTTAAATAGGGTGAGCACTTGGTCATCATAGCGCAAAATCACCGGTTGAGTGGTATCACCGAGCGCCACCACCGTTGGTAATGCGGGTGTAACGATTTCCGCGCTGGGGGTGATGGTGGGTTGGTCTATGATTTCGGTATCGGTTGCTAATAACAAAGGCGTAACCGTTGCCACATCTGTATTGGCGCTGGTCGTTGCTTCTTCCGTAACCACAGCGGTCGGAGTCGTTGGAATGTCGGTGCTTACAATCGGCGTAAAGGTAGCGTCCTCGGTCACTTCGCTGGTGATAGCCACCGCTATGGCAGTTGCTCCATCACTCGTCGGAACCGATGTTGCTAGCGCGGCTGTCTTTGTCGCAGCCGAATCGTTGATCACTTTGTTGCTATTACTGGAGAGCAGCAGCAAGCCGCCGATCAGTGCAATCAGTATGATCAGAAGTGGAATGGCTTGGCGCAGACGCTTGTTACTGCGACCTTGTTTGTCTTGCGTGGCTTGATTACCCATCGCCGCTAACATGGCAGTACGGGTAGCAGCAGAGGCTTTCGAGTCGGTAACAGTCGGCCCATCACCACTGAAGTTAGGCGGATAGACCTTGGTTTCAAATCCAGCAGGTGCTTTGATACCCGTTGCCTCGACCGTTTCTTTGCTAAGATCAATAGCTTTGTCGGCAGGTTTTTCTGGTGTCGTCTTGGGGGGTAACTTGGTGGTGCTGTTGCCCTCGTCATACATGCCTAACGCTTTTTCCAGCGCCTTGAGCATTTCCGCGCACGAGCTAAAACGTTTCTTGGGATCTTTATCCAGTGCTTGAATCACCACACGGTCAATCTGTGGCGAGAGTGTGGGATTGATGCGGCTGGGTGGTGGCGGCGGGTCGGTCAGATGCTTCATCGCAACCGCCATCGCCGATGGATCATCAAATGGGACGCGGTTCGTCAACATCTCGAACAGCACAATACCCAGCGAGTAAATATCACTCTGGGCCACGGCTTGCGCCGAATTAACGGCTTGCTCCGGCGCAACATAATGGGCGCTGCCAAAGGTATTGCCAATGGTGCCTTCTGGAACACTTAACGCCAGTCCAAAATCCGTCAGGATGGCTTTGCCCGCGCTTGTGACCATAATGTTGGACGGTTTAATATCGCGGTGGATCACGCCTTCGCTGTGGGCATAATCGAGTGCAGAGCCAATGTCGCGGATAATATTGCGGATTTCGGTGCCGCTCATGCGTGAGCCGTTGCGATCATGCGTCTTGATGATGCTGCGTAGGTCGCGCCCCTCAATAAAACTCATCGCCATGTAATACAGCGAATCGGCCTGATCGAATTGGTAGATACCGACGATATTGGGGTGGTTGAGGCGGGCGACCGCGCGGGCTTCCCCTTGGAAACGCTTGCGATATTCGGCCTCGTCTTCGCGGATAGAAGTCGCGTCGATGACTTTAACGGCGGCGTAACGGTTGAGTTTTTTGTCCAACCCGCGATAGACCCGCGCCATCCCCCCTTGTCCGAGGATGTCCACGATCAGATAGTCGCCTAATTTCTTACCAATAATTGGATCGCTGCTCATATGGTTTCCACTGCTGCGTTGGGTGTTATTCAATATAATGAGTGTCTCTCAAATTTACTCATGTCCGCCAGCCTATACGAAGGGATGAATCGGCTCAAAAAACGGCGCTTCGTAATACACTCTGTAAACCTATGCTACAACGAAAGGGGGTATTTTCCCAATAACGTTTCTAGGAATTTCATGGGATAGCCATGTTGGGGTATACTTCCATCTTGAGGATCACAAACTCATTTCAAATGGTTTGAGTCGTATTGTATATTTATCATAATTGCTTACTCGTAAGTGAAGTAAAAAGGATGAGTGAAGATTGACCCCTTCACCGGATATTCCCGAAAAAGAAATACGCGAACGTTGCTCTGAAATCCTGAGCGCATCGGCGGAAGAAGCACGCAAGCTCGACCATAACTATATCGGTGTCGAGCATCTCTTTATGGCGCTCACCCGTAATGATAAGGGCTTAACCACACTGCTTATCAAGAAAGCAGGGCTTGATCCACGCTTTGTCCGTAACGAAATCCGCAAGGAAATTGGTACGGGCGATGCCAAGGTCGGTGATGTGCTGCCCATGACCCCTCGCGCCGAATTGGTTTTGGCATTAACGATTTTCCTGTCTGACCGCGACGAAGAAGGCAGCGGACAGGTCGAAGAAGTCCATCTGCTGGTGGCGATCTTACAGGAAGGCGAGAGCATTCCGGTTCGCAAGCTGACGGATATGGGTTTCGATTTGAACCTGTGGTTGCAGCGCCTCGTCTTGGAAGCCGACTCGCTCAAGAACGATCCGTTGAACGTGGGTTCTGAAAACGGGATGCTGGAATTCCCGGATGTTCCTAGCAACGAATTTGATTTTGATGACGATGATATTTCCAACGACAAAGTGCGTGACCCCGCCCGTATCCCTACGCCGCTGCTCGATAAATATGGACGTGACCTTACCGCACAGGCTAACCTTGGCAAGATTGGCCCCGCTATCGCTCGCGAAAGTGAAATCCGTTCACTCGCACGCACGCTCGCCCGTAACAAGAAGAATAACCCACTGCTGCTCGGTGATGCTGGTGTTGGTAAAACCGCAGTGGTCGAAGGTCTAGCTTTTGCCATCGCCAAAGGCACTGCCCCCAAGTCTCTGCTGAACCGTCGCATCGTACAGATTGAAATCGGTACACTGGTTGCAGGGACGAGTTTGCGCGGACAATTTGAAGAACGTCTCATTGGTATTGTCGATGAGGTCAAACATGCTGGCAACGTCATCATGTTCATTGATGAAATTCATACCATTGTCGGCGCGGGTGACACGATTGATAGTAATTTGGATGCGGCTAACATCCTCAAACCGGCGTTGGCGCGTGGCGATTTGATGTGCATCGGCGCGACCACCCATGAAGAATATCGTCGTGCCATCGCGGCTGATCCCGCTTTGGATCGCCGCTTCCGTACCATTGATATTGAAGAACCCTCGATGGCGGATACTAAACTCATCCTGCAAGGCCAGAAAGCCAAGCTGGAAGAGCATCATGGGGTGCTGATTAATTCCGAAACGCTGGATGCCGCTATTAATCTATCCGTGCGCTTCTTGCCGGATCGCCGTTTACCTGACAAAGCGCTCGATTTGCTGGATGAAGCCTGTACTCGTGTGATTATCCGCACGGTGTCACCCGATGAAAACGAATCGGGAATCCCTGAAGTCGAGACCGAAAATGTCGCTGCTGTTCTATCCGATTGGACAGGTATTCCAGTCACTGAACTCACCAAAGACGAAAAGCGTCGTTTGGTCGGTTTAGAACAATCGTTGAGGCAGCGTGTCATTGGTCAAGAATCGGCAGTCCAAACCGTATCCGAAGCCATCAAAACTTCGCGTGCTGGTTTGGGTAATCCACAGCGCCCCATTGGTGTGTTTTTGTTCCTTGGCCCGTCCGGTGTGGGTAAAACCGAACTCGCGCGGGCTTTAGCCTCGTTCCTCTTTGGCAGTGATGATGCCATGCTGCGCTTGGATATGTCCGAGTTCCACGACTCGCATACCGTCGCCCGTTTGATTGGTGCGCCTCCCGGTTATAAAGATACCCAGAGAGGCGGTCAATTGACCGATGGCTTACGTCGCCGTCCTTATAGTGTGGTGCTGTTGGATGAAGTCGAAAAAGCTGCGCCTGAAGTCTTCGATGTCTTCCTGCAAGTGTTTGACGAAGGCCGTCTCAGTGATGCGCACGGTCGCCATGTTGATGCCCGTCATTCGGTATTTATCATGACCAGCAACATCGGCACGGAGGAGACCAGCGTTAAATCGTTGGGCTTTACCGGTGGCGGCGTAGAATCCTTACCGGATTACAGCGCTTATCTCAAACGCTTCTTCCGGCCTGAATTTATCAATCGTATTGATGAAGTCATTACCTTCCGTCCACTGCATACCGGTTCTCTCAGCGGTATTCTGGATTTGAAGCTCGGCGATTTGCATGAACGCTTGGCTCAGCAAAAGCTCAAGTTGGAGCTGTCCGATGATGCCCGTGCGGTGATTTTGGAGAAGGGTTATGACCCCGCCAACGGCGCTCGTCCTCTGGCTCGTGCCATCGAACGTCTGCTCACACGCCCGATCAGTGCCAAAATTGTTGAGGATGCCTTTCAACCCGGTGATACGGTTCTGGCAACTGCCGATGGTGACCGCTTGAAGTTCGAGGCCAAAGTCAAACAGGGATAAAATTTCCGAATGAATATTCCCCAGACTAATCGGCAGCCGGTTGAACTCAGCGACCAGGAAACAGCCAATCTGCTGGCGAAACGGCATCCGCAAGATGTCACTGATTATTTTGCGACCGATCCAAATCCGGACATTCGCAATTTGGGTCGTTTGTCACTGCGCCGCAACGACATCAATGATTTGTTCGCGCTGGGTGATCTGTGTGCCAATCGCTCGCTGACGGATGATGGTCGCCTCTTGGTATTTTACGTCGGCAAAACGGTGATTGCCTATCAGAAGGCGCTGCGTTTGGCCGATGATGATTTGGATTTGGCGCTGGCTCGTCGTGCCATCCGCAACTATGTGGATTGGATTGTTGAACAGGCGCGAGCGAGTCATTCGCGCCGTAACATAGCGGTGGCGCTGTGGGCCTTGGCCGAAAACGAAGATAGTACCGAAACACTGCGCAGCGAAGACAATGGCCTTATTCAAGATTTGTTGGATTCATACCTCGAAGAATCGCCAACCAAGCTGGTAAAAGCCACACCTGACGAAACGTCCAATGGCGAAGATTTCACCGACATCAGCCAGCTTGATAATCTGAGCGACTCGTACTTCTCCGATATTCTTGAGATGCCGCATGTCGGATCAAACCGCACGACCGAGGATTTGACGGTTGTGGCTCTGCCTGATTTTTCTGAAACGGTCAATGACCTCTCGCAAACTGTTGCCGATATGGATGAATTGCCCTCTATGGGCTTGTCCAATACTGAATTCATGTCGCTCAGCGATACCCATTTGGAACAGACGGCGCTCAATTCAATGGCTTCGGTTGAGCGTGATCCCAGCTATGCCAGCCGCATGTTGACCGAAATGCCAGCCGCGCGTCTTCCCCATGACGACGACGATGAATTCGCGCCGGGCGATTGGATTTCTAATCGCTACGAAGTTAGCGATGTGAAGCGTGGTGGGATGGGCGTGGTCTATCTAGGTTATGACCGTGATAAAAAAGAACCGGTCGCTATCAAAACGTTCCAGAGCCGCTTTCTGGATAACGAACGGGCGGTTTCACGCTTTAATCACGAAGCCACCACATGGATCATGCTGGAAAAGCACCGTTATATCGTGCAAGCGCGTCGTGTCGAAACCATCGCTGGTCGTCCGCATATCATTTTGGAGCATATCAGCGGGCCGGAAGGCATGGGTTCCGACCTTCGCAGTTGGATTGACCGCAAGCGCCTCGATCTGCCGCAGTCAATGGAGTTTGGGCTGCATATCGCCTTGGGAATGCAGCACGCCAGCCAGCGCGTACCGGGTTTAGTCCATCGGGATTTGAAACCCGCTAATATCCTTGTGACGCATGACGCTATTGCCAAAATCACCGACTTTGGGTTGGTACGTTCCTTGGAATTCACGGACGTGCCGCTGCCGGGGAATGACTCCGACTCGGATCCGAACCCGCGTCAAAATCCGTCGAACCGCTTAACGCGTTCTGGCGCGATTGTCGGCACCGCACCTTATATGTCGCCTGAACAGGTCGAAGCCAAAGAAGTGGATCTGCGTGCCGATATTTATGCCTTTGGCTGCATCCTCTACGAAATGTTGACCGGCCAACAAATTTTCAAAGAGAAGAAATTCAACGCTTGGAAGCAAGCCCATCTCCATCAAAAGCCCGCCTTCGACGCGCAGTTCGAGCGTGAATTGCCCATGCGTTTGCAAGCATTGGTCATGGCCTGTCTCGAAAAATCACCGGATAATCGGCCTTCCAATTGGGGGGCGATTGTCGATGAGCTGGCGGTCATTTATGAGGAAGTCACCGGCCAAAAAGCCACCTTAGAAATCACTGGCCCTGAGATGCAGTTGCATGAACTCATCGACAAGGGCTATTCGCTAACCGAACTGCACCGCATGGATGAAGCACTGGCCGCTTATGATCGTGCGATTGCGCTGCAACCAGATAGTGCTTTAGCGTGGGCACGCAAAGGACGGGCGCTGCGTTTGATGACCCGTTACGATGAAGCGATAGCCTGCTATGACACCGCTATCGAGTATTTCCCGCGTTATGGTTTTGCATGGCGCGGCAAAGGTCTGGTGCTGGAACGCATGGGGCGAAACGAAGAAGCTCTAGCCGCTTATCAGCAAGCCACAAGTATTAAACCCAACGAAGTCTGGAATTGGTACAATCAGGCCGATGTCATGCAAAACATGAGTCGTTATGCCGAGGCCGTACCGCTGCTGAACCATGCTTTAGAGATCGACCCGCAGCATCCTAATAGTTGGGCCAAGTTGGGGCAGGTCTATCGGTTGATGGGTAAGCAGGAAGACGCGGTCTATGCCTACGAAAAAGCCATCGACCTCGAACCGGAGTACGCATGGGCACATAATGGTAAAGGCTTGGCGCTCAAGACACTAAATCGCTATAGCGATGCCCTCGTGAGTTTCCGCCGCGCGACTCAATATCAGCCCAACGATGTCTGGCACTGGTACAACCTCACCGAAATGTTGGTTGAACTCGGACAATATAACGATGCCCTCAGTCCGGCAACACAGGCCACCCGCACCGATCCGACTCACGCTTTTAGTTGGGCAAAATTGGGGCAGGTTATGCGCCACCTCAATCAGAATGTTGATGCCTTGGATGCCTATGACCACGCTATCCAGATTCAACCGGATTATAGCTGGGCCATCAACGGCAAAGGTATTGTGTTGGAACGTATGGGGCGCTTGGAAGATGCCCTGACCTGTTATAACCGCGCGGCGGAAATTCAGGACGATTACATCTGGCACTGTTGGTACAATCAGGGCAATGTGCTGGCACTGATGGGACGTTATCAAGAAGCGTTGCCCATCCTCCAAAAAGTCACGCAGGTGATGCCCGCTCATGCTCAGAGTTGGGCACGGATGGGTAACGCTCTCCGCAACCTCAAGCAGCCGGAAGATGCCCTAAAAGCCCTTCAACAAGCCACCTTACTCGACCCCAAATACACATGGGCGTGGAATGAAACGGGTATTACCTTAGAGCAGCTTGGTCGTTTGGATGATGCCCTAAGTGCGTATCAACGTGCCGGAAACACTGCCCCTAAAGACCCATTCTATTTGACTCAACAGGCCGACATCCTTATTCAGCAGGGTGATAATCAGCAAGCGCTCGATTTGCTGACCCAATCCCTGAAGCTCGACCCGCGCAACGCTCGTATGTGGGC
>JACDGI010001004.1 GCA_013821665.1 Anaerolineae bacterium | reverse complement strand
GTTGAATACCACTGATGAGGATGCCGGTGTTCATACTTTGGATAATGAAAACGCCAATCGCGCTCAAACCGAGGTAAAATCGTCCACCGTTAAGCGATGCGCCACCAATGACCACTGCCAAGATCGCATCCAATTCGAGGTATAATCCCGCATTGTTCGCATCAGCCCCCCTGATATTTGCGGCGGCGATGAGTCCTGCGATTGCCGCACACATGCCTGATATGACATAGGCAAACAGCTTAATAAGGCGTGCATTGATCCCGACGTAGTAACTGGCTTTGGCATTTGCGCCTACCGATTCAAGCATCAGCCCGATAGCGGTACGTCTCACCAATAAGTAAACGAGAATGAGCACCCCTAGGGAGATGAAAATCGATACAGGCAGACTAAAAATATAGCCTACACCGAGAAATGCGAGCCCCTCATTCACAAATGTTGCAATCGTCGCCTGCGTGATCATCTGGGCGATGCCTCGTCCAGCGACCATCAAAATCAGAGTCGCTACGATGGGTTGTATATCGAAGAAGGCAACGAGAATACCGTTCCATAACCCGCACAGCGCTCCGACCCCAATACTAATGACGATAATCAATGGGATCGGCAAAGTGGCTGGCGAATCTCCTTTCCCAACGAGTACAGCAGCGACTGCCCCACAAATTGCCATGATCGCGCCAACCGACAAATCAATGCCGCGCGTAGCGATAACCAGTGACATCCCGGTTGCAAGCAGCAAAACGGGCGCGGCGTTCTTGAGAATATCGACAATATTTCCGTATAAGTGGCCCCCATAGAGCGGATCATTGACAATTCTGATTCCGAAAAAATTGTCTGAAATCAGGCTATCAACGAGCAAAATTAGGAAAAGGGCTGCCAACGGCCAAACAGCACGTCGGTTACTTTTTATCCAATTCGATAGAGCACCATTGGCAACAACTTGAGTTTTGGTTTGGACAGGATCTTTGGTGGTCATCAACTCTCCGCAATGGCTTTCATAATTGAGTTCTGGCTAATATCATCGCCTAGAAGTTCGGTCACTTTTTTGCGATCACGCAGGACGACCACACGATCACTGTAATCAACCACTTCTGCAAGTTCCGAAGAAATGACCAGCAGGGGCATTCCTCGGTCACATAGGTCTTTAATAATGCCGATGATTTCGGCGTGTGCCCCAACATCAATGCCACGCGTAGGTTCATCCAGAATGAGAAATTCGGGCTCCGAAACCAGCCAACGGGCTAATATTACTTTTTGTTGGTTGCCACCAGAAAGTTCCTTGACAACTTTTTGAGAGTCTGGAGTGGCGATGTGCAGTGCTTTGATCATCTCATTAGCTAAATTTTCTTGTTTCTTACGGCTCAGGAATCGGAGCCAACCACGTTTGGCTTGCAACGCCAAGATGATGTTTTCTCGAATGGACAAGTCCCCAATGATGCCTTCCGCTTTGCGATCTTCAGGACATAACCCAAAACCGTGTAAGATCGCTTGGCGCGGTGAATTGAAGGTTACATTGCTCCCATTTACAGACATCTGTCCGGTGTCACGATGAGTAATTCCGAAAATGAGCTGTGCCGTTTCTGTTCTTCCTGAGCCAAGCAGTCCAGCCAAACCTACGATCTCACCCTTTCTTATTTCGAGATCGAATGGCTCCATCACACTGCGTTTTCCTAGACCCTGCACCTTCAAAAAAACATTTTCTTTTATTAATTTACGTTCTTTTTTCGGTGACAATTCTTCGATCAATTCCTTACCCAGCATTTCAGATACCAGTTGCATTCTGGGTAGTTCTTTCGTCAGGTGTTCAGCAACTTTGATGCCATTACGGAGTATCGTGATTCGGTTCGAGATTTCATACACTTGATCGAGGAAGTGCGTAATCAATAAAATGCCGATGCCCTTTTCTTTAAGTGAACGGATCACAGTGAAAAGTGTCTTGACCTCATTGGCATCCAGACTTGAAGTAGGCTCATCGAGGATAAGAATTTTGGCGGAAAGATCAACACCACGGGCGATGGCTGCGATTTGTTGAACAGCGACCGAGAATGCGGAAAGCGGTTGTGACACATCAATATGGATGTCATAAGTTTCAAGTAGTTGTTTGGCTTTCCGAATCGCAGCTCCTGAGTCGATAATTCCCCAACGTTTCGGCTGCCTACCTA
>JACDGI010000240.1 GCA_013821665.1 Anaerolineae bacterium | reverse complement strand
GGCTTACACCGCTGCCATGTTTAACGTTTTGATTGGTCTGGATCGCCATTTGCATCCCGAGGATCCCTTCCATATCAGTATCGCTCAGTTCTCTTTATAATCTGCACCACTGGTTATCAGCTCGAGAAAGGGCGGATGCAGTATCCCCAGTTAACTGCTCGCACTTAAATTATGGTGGCGTATTATAATGAGTTCATGTCTACGCCAATTCTAACCAGTAAGCTATATATCCCTCCGACTCGGCTCGGCGCTGTCATCCGCCGCCGCTTACTCGAACGGTTGAATGAGGGGGTGCACCGGAAACTGACCCTTATTTCCGCTCCGGCTGGCTTTGGCAAAACCACGCTGATGAGCGGATGGGCCGCTAACTGCGGGCGACCGATTGCTTGGTTGTCACTGGACGAGGAGGATAACGCCCCTATACGCTTTCTGGTTTACCTCGTCTCAGCTTTGCAGATGATTGCACCGAATACTGGTGCAGGGATGCTCGCTGTACTCCAATCCCCTCAGCCACCGCCCATCGAAGCAATTCTGACCGCGCTGCTCAATGAAATTGCCGCAATCTCGGACCAGTTCGTCCTTGTCCTTGACGATTACCACCTTGTTGAGACCCAATCGCTTGATCAGATGCTCACCTTTTTTCTCGAGCACTTGCCACGGCACATGCACCTAGTGATCGCCACCCGCGAGGATCCTCAGTTCCCCTTGGCGCGCTACCGGGCCAGAGGACAATTGACCGAACTGCGTGCCCCCGACTTACGCTTTACCGGTACCGAAGCCGCCCAATTTCTCAACCGGGTGATGGGTCTGAATCTCTTAGCGGAAGACATCGCCGCCTTAGAAGCTCGCACTGAAGGCTGGATCGCAGGTTTACAACTGGCTGCACTCTCCATGCAAAGAGGAGTGGATACCACCAGTTTTATCCAGGCTTTCACCGGTAGTCACCGTTTTGTGCTGGATTATCTGACTGAAGAAGTGTTACAGCGCCAGCCGGAAGCTGTTCGAGACTTCTTACTACAGACCTCTATTCTCAGTAGGTTAAGCGGTCCCCTGTGCGATGCGGTCACCGGGCAGCACGATGGACACGGGACGCTGAAGGCTCTAGAGCGAGGCAATTTGTTTGTCGTGACGCTCGACGACCAGCGCCAGTGGTATCGCTATCACCACCTCTTCGCCGATGTTCTGCAAGCGCGAGTGATGGAAGATCAACGCTATCAAGTATCCACCCTCCATCAGCGTGCAAGCCTATGGTACGAGCAGAACGGTTTGCCATTCGATGCCATCCAGCACGCGCTTGCAGCCGAAGATTTCGAACGGGCAGCAGGCATGATTGAGATGGTGTGGTCGGCAATGGAGGGAAGCTTCCAGTCCGCAGTTTGGTTTGGCTGGGTGAAGGCACTGCCAGACAACCTAGTACGCACCCGACCCGTGCTCAGTGTTTGGTATGCCTATGCACTATTGAATTCCGGCGACATGGAGGCTGCTGAGACCCGTCTGAAGGATGCCGAACGGTGGTTGGAACCCAGAGATAACGCGGACGAATGCCCAGACACTCCATCGTTCAGGATGGTTATTGTGGACGAAGAACAGTTTCGATCTCTCCCCGCCTTAATTGCTACTGCCCGCGCCTATCGTGCCCAGGCTCTCGGTGATGTACCCGGCGCTGTGAAGTACGCCAGGCAGATACTCGAACTCATCCCTGAGGGCGACCATCTCAGACGCGACCAGGCAAGCACACTTCTGGGGCTTGCCTACTGGTCAAACGGAGATTTGGAAGCCGCCAACCGAATCTTCACCAATTACATGATGAAACTGCGGACGGTCGGTGATATTGCTCACGCAATCAGCCCAACATTCGTTCTGGCTGATATCAGGATGGCCCTGGGGCGTCTTCGCGAGGCGGATCTCGCACTCGAGCAGCTATTGCAGATCGTGCTGGATCAGGGTGAGCCACTTCCTGTAGATACTGCTGAACTGTACAGGGGACTAAGTGAGCTGCACCGTGAACGGGGTGATCTGAATGCGGCATCACAACACCTGCTGAAAAGCAAGGAGTTAAGCGCAAAATCCACCTTGCTGGATTGGCAGCGTCGTCTGTGCCTTGCTGAGGTCCGTCTGAAGCAAACCCGAGGAGACCTGGATGGCGCACTCAATCTACTTGATGAAGCGGACCGCTTCTATATCAGGACACCGTTGCCTGACGTGTCTCCCACGGCGGCATTGAGAGCGCGGATTTGGGTCGCACAGGGCAAACTGCCTGAAGCCTTCGCGTGGGCACGCGAGCGAACCCTATCCACTGCTGATGATCTCAGCTATTTGCGGGAATTCGAGCACATTACTTTGGCAAGGATGCTTATCGCGCGGTACAAGATTGACCAAGTAGACAGCGCGGTTCATGAAGCAATGGAACTACTGGAAGGCCTACTGCAAGCGGCGGAAGCTGCTGGGAGGATCGGAAGCATCATCGAAATCCTAGTGTTGCAGGCGCTTGCTTACGAGGCACAGGGAAACCTTCCTCCGGCGCTCATGTTTCTGGAACGCGCCCTGACACTGGCCCAGCCGGAAGGCGATGTCCGGGTTTTCGTCGATGAGGGCACATCGATGGCTCACCTCTTATCCTCGGCATCTGCAAATGGGATAATACTGGACTATGGCAGGAAGCTGCTGGCTGCTATTGAAACTGAGCAGCACATGAGCGCAGACAAATTGCCTGTTGGCACGATGGTCGACTCCTTGACGCTGCGTGAGCAAGAGGTGCTGCGGCTGATGGGCGCTGGTCTCTCAAATCCAGAAATCGCGGCAACGTTAGTTATCGCCGTGACCACTGTCAAGACGCATATCAAGAATACCTACGAGAAGCTTCAAGTGACCAATCGCTTTCAAGCCATCGCCCGCGCCAAAGAGTTAGGTCTGCTGTAATACGCCATTTGACCCTTAAATATCCTCCTCGTTCTCCTCCTACAGGAGGATGTTCCTCATTGGAGTTTCTACTATGCTACCTATACAAATAACGCATCAATATCCTGGAGGAATAGGAAAAGCATCATGAACACATACCGAAGAACCGCAACCATTGTGGGCGTGCTCTACATTGTTGGGACCGTGGCAGGCATCCTCAGTGGTGCTTTTACACAATCGACTCTGAGCGATCCAGATTACCTGAGCAAAGTCTCCGCAAATGAATCTCAAATCGTCATCGGAACCCTCTTTTTGCTAACAATGAGCCTTGCGCTTGCCATGGTTCCCGTTATGCTGTTTCCAATCCTCAAAAAACAGAATGAGATCCTGGCTATCGGGTATGTTGTTTTCAGGGGAGCACTTGAGGCGGTTGTCGGAATTATCATGGCGATCAGCCAACTGCTGCTCATCCTAGTCAGTCAGCAATATGCAGCAGACGTGCACAATGCATCCCATTTTCAAAACTTGGGCGCTTTCGTACTCAAAGGCAATGATTCGATCAACCCTGTTCTGATCATCACATTCAGTCTCGGTGCGCTGATACTGTATACAATGTTCTATCAATCGAGGCTCATTCCGCGCTGGATATCCGTTTGGGGATTCGCGGCAATCCTCCTGCATTTTTCGACGGCCTTTTTAATCTTGTTCCATGTCGTCCGTTCTGACGATATGTCGACACTGCTTACCTTCAATTTCCCTATCTTTCTTCAAGAAATGGTGATGGCGGTATGGTTGATAGCTAAGGGTTTCAATTCGTCGGCAATCACTGCTAAGTCTACCTCAGTAAATACCAACGAACTCCAGATGAGTACAGCCAAATAGGACAATCCACATGAAAGCCGTTGTATATACACGATATGGATCACCAGATGTTCTTCACCTGCAAGAGATAGCAAAACCAGTGCCTAGGAACAATGAGGTCCTGATTAGAGTCCACGCGACAACAGTAACCGCCGGGGACTGGCGTATGCGAAAGGCTGACCCATTTGTTGCAAGGCTATACAACGGTCTTATCAGACCAATGAGAGTAACGGTACTCGGCTTTGAACTGGCGGGGGAAGTTGAGGCAATCGGCAAAGGCGTCCAGCGGTTCAAGACAGGGGATCAGATTTTTGCCTCCTGTGGTTTTGGGTTTGGTGCTTATGCACAATACAAATGCCTGCCCGAAGATGGCGTTATGGCGATAAAACCCGCAAACATGAGCTATGAGGAAGCGGCACCCGTCCCGAACGGAGGTACGGCGGCACTCTATTACCTCAGAGATAAAGGAAATATCCAGCGTGGGCAGCGTGTCCTTATCATTGGCGCTTCGGGGAGTGTAGGAACCTATGCAGTACAGCTCGCTAAGTACTTTGGGGCTGAGGTGACCAGCATCTGTAGTACAGGGAATATTGAACTGGTAAAATCGCTGGGCGCGGATAGAGTTATTGATTACACCAAAGTGGATTTTGCGGACGAAAGCGATCGCTATGATCTCATCTTTGATGCCGCTGGCATAAGCTCACATTCAAAGTGCAAGAAAGTACTGACTCGGCATGGCATCTACCTCACAATTATGAAGGGGGGAGGAACAGAACGTGAGCGGACACGTGGTCTGGTATTCCTCAAAGAGATGATCGAGGCGGGGAAGTTAAAGTCGGTCATCGATAGATGCTATCGCCTAGAACAAACTGCCGAGGCTCACCGACATGTTGACATGGGTCAGAAAAAGGGACATGTAGTTATTGCTGTGGAGCATAATGCCTGATCTCAAAGTGATCGTACGAACAGAATAAGAGACATTCCAATTCCAGACGAACAATAGCGAAAACCTAACAAGGGACGCAGCTCAATCTATATCAAAATTTTGTTTTCCTCGCTTGCAAAATTCATGGCGCAAATCCCTACTTCTTTTGTTTCGATTTTTTGCGCCGTTCAAGTTCAGCCTTAGCCGCATCTCGAATAGCTGTGTACTTCTCAATCTGCTTTTCTGCCTCTTCGAGAGTCGCCAACACAACCTTATCGGATAGATCGGGATGAAATTTTACTCGCAAAAGCGGGACAACTTGGTTTGAACTTGACCCGATTCGGTGGAGGAAAAGATAAGAGACAGGTAGACTGAATTGGGAGAAGAAAAGATGCGAAACGAACGAAAATGATACACAGAAGATTTTAGGCGTGAAGCTGTGCGGCTCATTGAGAGCAGTGGAAAACCCGTTATTTACGGATAAAATAGGTGACTAAAATAAGGATTTTAATCACTTGTTTGATAATTAAACCATTCCCAAATAAGTACCAAACCTGTCTCGTATCTACGCTATGATTTACAAACATCGGTTATCCAAGCGTCACTTCACTAGAAGGACGTTATAATAATGTAGCTATTGTTATAACCCTGCCTATGAAAGTTGTATTCGCATGGCTGATGTCTTCATCTCCTACTCGCGCAAGAATAGTGACTTCGCCCGCCGCCTCATCGACAAATTGATCTTGCGTGGCAAAGATGCGTGGGTCGATTGGGAGGGGATTCCGCTGACTTCGCCCAATTGGTGGATGGAAATCAAAACCGGCATTGAAGCTGCCGATAGTTTTGTCTTTATTATGAGTCCTGACTCGATGGCCTCGGTTGTCTGCAATATGGAACTGGATTACGCCATCGAACTGCATAAGCGTATCATTCCAGTGGTCTATCAAGATGTAATCACGCGGGATGCCTTTGCCTCAGTTGCCGATTTTGAGCCAGACGAGGCCATGCAAGAACGTCTCGCTGGCAAAGACCCTTTGATGATGGCCCGTGACAACTGGCAGCGCCTTAGCCACATCAACTGGGTACTTTTTCCCACTAATGATGATTTCGATAGTGCATTCGAGCGATTGCTAACAACAATCGAAACTGATCTGCCGTATGTAAAGGCACATACTCGTTATCTAACACGCACCCAAGAATGGGAACGTGAAAAACAGCGCGAAGATTTACTACTTTTTGGTCAAGAGATCGACCGAGCTGAAGCATGGCTCAAACAGGGTGATAGCTACGCCACTGCTGTCATATCTGATAAACGAATTAAAATTGATGTGGTCAACCCACTGCCGCAAGATTCACAGCGCAGTTATATTCATGCCAGCCGCACTGCCGAAACTGCCCGTACTACTCGCTTGCGAAACATCCGACGTGCCAGCCTAATAGGGGCATTAGTTGCTATAGTTGCGCTGATCTTTGCGGTAACAGCATCCTTGGTCGGTATACAAGCAACAACTAGTTCCAATCAGGCTACTACGCGCGAAGCTGTCTCTAATACCCAAGTAGCTGATGCCAACAGCGCTCTCACCGCCGTGCCGCCCACGCTCACGCAAGTGAATCAACAGGTCATCACCGCACAAGGACAAGCCAATCGCGCCGGAACCCAAGTAGCGAATGCCAACAGCGCTCTCACCGCCATACCCCCGACTTTGAATGCTGTGGCAACCAAAGTGGCCTTAGGCGAAGGTCGGATCGAATCGCTGCGGCTTGCTGCACTGGCTGTGAATGAACTACAAGGTGACCAAATCAATCCAATTACAGCTTCCCTGCTCGGTATTCGTGCAGTGAATACCGTCTACACCGCCCAAGCCGACACCGTCCTCTTCACTGCCTTGCAAGAAAACTATGCTCAAATATCACTGTCCGGGCATACACGGTTTGTGAGCAGCGCAGCCTATAGCCCGGATGGACGCTTCATCGTCACTGCCAGTTGGGACAGGACGGCCATCATCTGGGATGCGGCTACAGGCAAGGTATTGCTTACTCTCAGCGAGAATACGGATGTTGTGAACAGCGCGGTCTACAGCCCGGACGGACGCTTCATCGTCACCAGTGGTGGCAAAACTGCCATCATCTGGGATGCGAACACGGGTAAGCCAGTGCACACCCTCAGCGAGAATACGGATGTTGTGAACAGCGCGGTCTACAGCCCCGATGGACGCTTCATCGTTACCAGTGGTGGCAAAACTGCCATCATCTGGGATGCAGCTACTGGCAAGGTATTGCGTACTCTTAACGGGCATACGGACGTTGTGAGCAGCGTGGTCTACAGCCCCGATGGACGCTTCATCGTCACCGCTAGTAACGACAAAACCGCCATCATCTGGGATGCGGCTACAGGCAAGGTATTACGTACTCTCAGCGGGCATACGGGTAAGGTGATGCGTGCAGCCTACAGCCCGGATGGACGCACCATCGTTACCGCCAGTGGTGACAAGACAGCCATCATCTGGGATGCGGCTACAGGCAAGGTATTGCGTACCCTCGGCGGGCATAGGGATGTTGTGAACAGCGCGGTCTACAGCCCGGACGGACGCTTCATTGTCACTGCCAGCTTTGACAAAACCGCCATCATCTGGGATGCGGCTACAGGTGAGCCAGTGCGTACCCTCAGCGGGCATATGGAGGTTGTGAGCAGCGCGGCCTACAGTCCGGATGGACGCACCATCGTCACTGCCAGTTGGGACGGGACGGCCATCATCTGGGATGCGACCATCGGTCAGTCACCGCGTACCCTCAGCGGGCATACAGATTGGGTCTACAGCGCGGCCTACAACCCCGATGGACGCTTCATCGTTACCACTAGTGGTGTCAATGCCATCATCTGGGATGCGGCTACAGGTGAGCCAGTGCGTACCCTCAGCGGGCATACGGATGTCGTGGACAGCGCGGCCTACAGCCCGGATGGACGCACCATCGTCACCGCTAGTGCTGATAAAACTGCCATTATCTGGGATGCAGCTACTGGCAAGGTATTGCGTACCCTCAGCGGGCATACGGATGTTGTGCACAGCGCAGTCTACAGTCCAAATGGACGTTTCATCGTCACCGCTAGTGATGATAAAACTGCCATCATCTGGGATGCGACCACGGGTGAGCCAGTGCGTACCCTCAGCGGGCATACGGATATTGTGAGCAGCGCGACCTACAGTCCGGACGGACGCTTCATCGTCACCAGTGGTGGTGACAAAACCGCCATCATCTGGGATGCGGCTACAGGTGAGCCAGTGCGTACTCTCAGCGGGCATACGAGACTTGTGGACAGCGCGACCTACAGACCGGACGGACGCTTCATCATTACCACTAGTGGTGGCAATGCCATCATCTGGGATGCGACCACAGGTAAGCCAGTGCGTACTCTCAGCGGGCATACGAGACTTGTGGACAGCGCGGCCTATAGCCCTAATGGACGCACCATCGTTACCGCCAGTGGTGACAAGACAGCCATCATCTGGGATGCGGCTACAGGCAAGGTATTGCGTACCCTCGGCGGGCATAGGGATGTTGTGAACAGCGCGGTCTACAGCCCGGACGGACGCTTCATTGTCACTGCCAGCTTTGACAAAACCGCCATTATCTGGGATTCCGATTACCACGGTTTTATCAACTATGCCTGTCAGCGCCTCGCCTATCTGCGTGACTTTACCGACGATGAACGCTTCCGTTTTGGCATCCATGATAACGCCGCCACCTGCCCTCAGTTCGTTGTTTCCGCCACACCCACAGCTACTTCAAACTCAAGCTGAATTTCCCGCATCCAAAACTACCTTAAACAGGTTATGTAAATGACTGATTTTCTGCTCTAAAATAGCTCTTGTAAATAACGGTTTTCAAGACCTATCTTGGCAAACTGACCAATCATCAGAAACAACTTTTGCACCGCAAGAATTATCTCACTGCAATTATTTTCCATCTCTTCTAAAATAGTTTCGCATATATCTTGGTATGGGTATAATCTGCGAGTAAGTGGGTATACAAAATGCGTACAGTGCCCCACCGGCATTCTTACGTTCTACGGTTATCTGTGTACAAGGACATTTATGCGTAAAAGCCACTGGACTCATTTGATGGATTACCTGAACCGCCGTTTCCATCACCTGTCAAAACAGGAATGATGCCGATGATTACTTGCCATCGGCAAGTGAACTGCCATCGTTAAGAGAATAGGAGCTAGTGTATATGGTGCCCGAAGAAGCTAAGTCCAACCCCCAGCCCACAATTCGTGACCTGCTATGGGGCTTCGCAATAAGCCAAGCGGTGTATGTCGCAGCCAAGTTGACTATCTTCGACTTTTTAGGCGATGGGCCAAAAACCTCAGGCGAGCTTGCCGACTCGGTTGGTGCCCATGAGCCTTCGCTGCGCCGCCTCCTGCGGGCTTTGACAACTGTTAACCTCCTCATCGAGGACAATGGACGATTTGCCGCTACACCGATGGGCGAGCAACTGCGTTCGGATCATCCCGAATCGTGGCACCCTTTTGCCCTCGGTGTTGGTTGGCCGGTGAACTGGCGACCGTGGGGCGAACTCGAAAAGACAATTCTGACTGGGAAGCCTGCCTTTGACCAAGTACACGGTATTTCTTTTTTTGAATATTTCGGGCAGCACTCCGAGAACGCCGCAGTATTCAACGCGGCGATGACTAGCCTCACCAATGTGGATCTTCGCGCCATCTTAGCCACTTATGACTTTTCCGAGTTCGGAACCATTGTCGATGTGGGCGGTGGTAATGGAGCACTCCTGCGGGGTATCTTGGAACGTTATCCACAGGCGCAGGGTGTTCTGTGTGATTTACCTTCTGTAGTAGCAAACGCTTACGCGATCAGAAATACAGCGGTCGAAGCACGCTGCAAATTGGTTGGTGTGGACATGTTCCAATCCGTATCTGCCGGTGGAGATGTTTACATCTTGAAACAGATCCTCCATGACTGGAATGATGACGAGGCCATACAAATCTTGCGAAATTGCCGCCAGGTCATCCCCGCCCATGGGAAACTCCTGCATATTGGGGAAGTCCTCAAGCCATCCAATGAGCCTGATTTCGCAAAGTGGCTTGATCTGAACATGCTTGTCCTACTCACTGGTCGCGAGCGAACCGAAGCGGAGTTCCTAGAACTTTATGCAACAGCAGGCTTCAGGCTTACTCGGGTTATATCGACGGGAGGCCCCACAATCGTTGAAGGCATTCCTGTATGACAAATACGGTTAATGAAAACTCGGGATAAAATCTCGCCTATATAAACACTCACAACATCTACCAGTTGAAGCCAGCGCAGCGCTCGTGGAATATACGCAAGTGATTATGGATGTTGGTGTGACAAGCCAAAAGGATGGTGAAAATCCGTCATTTTCATGGTACAATTAACTACAGTAAATAGTAGTTTTATGTAGTAATTTTTACTCCCCTTCCCACATGTAACTTACTCCCGAAGTCATAAATCTGTGTATCAGAGCCGGTTATTTTGCGACCTATTTTAGTCATTTATTTATTGCTACTATTGGCTATGGAATATTAGACCTCTCTGGATAAAAAGAAACCCGCCTATAGGTTGCTGAGAGAAGTGAACGCGGGCCAATAATGCCTGAAAATAACTAATTTGCTTCTAGGATTGCTGCTCGCAAGGCAAGT
>JACDGI010000239.1 GCA_013821665.1 Anaerolineae bacterium | reverse complement strand
GTACCATTGGCGATCACCGTATGGGTTTGTATGTCGGTTATGACAGGCGCAAGTGTGATGGCATCGGGCAGCAAGCTCAAGGGTAGTGCGCGTACATCGTCAGCCGTATAGACCTGCACGTTACCCGGCGCATTTCCAGCGCTGGCTTCGATGAGTTGCCCCGGTAATAACTGCACGCCGCTGGTATCGGGTGAGGCGACCACATTCCCTTCCAGATTGAGGATACGTACAGTGTTATTCGAGGCGCTGCGGATGAGAGCCGTGCTGCCAACTTTGATGTCGATGCCATTGATGCGGAAGCTCACATTGACGTGCTGCGGCGATTGAATGAGTAGACCGTTTTCAGGCGCTTCTGCACACTTCAATCCGCTGGTGTTGTCGTGGAAAGTAAAGGCTTGCATCGGCGCGTTATAGGCAACGTCACCTTTAGTGGGCAGGAGAGTCTTGGCATCCCCGGTTATACGCAGCAAGGAAGCAAAAACCCAGCCTGTACCCTTGTCAAAAAGCACTTGAATCCAGTCGCCCTTTTCATTGCGACCAATGGCGGTTACAGAGTCACCCTTTTGCACCGTTCCCGCAAGATCGAAGCTGGTTCCGGCTCCAGCGCGAATATTGATTTTGCCCGTAGCAACGGCGCTGAGCGATGGCGCAGGTGGCGTATCCGCTTTGACTTCATTATCGAGTGATACATCACCAAACGCGACCAGTGATACATTTTGTCCGGGAAGCGTATCGGGCAGGTTGGCCTGTAGGGATAATAGGGCGACTCCCCATGTCTTATCCTTCACATTCATGGGAAAGGTGACCAGTTTGCTAACATCTTGAACAGCGATCCGATCTCCGGCGGCTGCAAAGGTCAATGGGTCGCCAGCACGGTCAAGGGCTTCTGCTTTGATGTTGCCATAACAAATCTGGTTACGTCCCAAATCACTGCACGCTTTATCACTGGCTTGTAGTGCCTGCTCAACCAGTGCGGGACAGGCCGTATCCTGCGCTACTACCACGCTGAAGATCAATAATCCACTTATTGCCACAGCCAACCATCTCAGTACGCGCATATTACCCTCATTAATAATAATTACTAAAGCAAGACTAATCTTACACGTATTCATTTTTCCGCGCCGAGCATTAATCCGGTAGCGATGGGGAGAATCTGTCTTATGCCGACAAGAATGGATGTGATTAGTGAGGTTATATGAATTTAGATGAGAAAACTTTAAGAAATATAATTACAGCGCGAGAGGAAATGGAATGCGGATAAAAAGGATGTGATGGGACACACCGCACGCGATTTGTACGGTGATTGGATTCGAACCAATGTTAACCGGATAACCCAAACACAGCGACCCGCATCATCAGGCAAGGGGCGAAGGTGCGGGCAAATGGAGTGCTGATGGGCATTTTCGTTAACATCGATAACCCACCAACTGCGGCCCGCCTCAATAGGGTATAAGATTGCGTAATATATGTCAAGAGAGTTGTTAAGGGTTCACCTCTAACTGGAACTGCGTAAGAAACTTGGTATAGTGCGGTTTGATTCTTCGGCATTGTCTCGTTATAATAATCCGCCGAGTACCCATGTGTGCGGAGACATAATTATGAATTCAAATGGACAAGAGCTGGAAGAGACCGAAGTGACGAATGCCGCTTCAGGAAATGAGCCAGCACAGCCGGAAGTAGAATCGGTATCGTCGCAAGCTGAAACTGCGCCACCGCAGGCTGAGGCTGCATCGGCTGATGTGCCATCTGCCACTGTGGAGGCTTCATCGGAGGGAACGGACGCATCATCAGAAGGTGCGGGCGAACCTATTCCGGCGGAGGGTGATTGGCTGGCGCAGGATACTTCTGACCAGAAGGGACCGAAGCGTGGTGATATTATCGACGGTATTGTAACCGCCACATCACCAACGGCAGTGTACGTGGACGTGGGTGCGAAGGCCGAGGGCGTAATCCCCGGTCGCGAATTGGAACGGATGAGCCGCGAAACATTGGATTTGCTCAAACCGGGCGCGAGCATTACCGTGTTTGTGATTAATCCTCATTCGCAAGATGGCGGACCACTCCTCTCACTCAACCGTGCGCTAGAAGAGTTAGACTGGCGGCGGGCAGAAGAGTATCGCGAAAGCCAAGAAGTCTATGAAAGCCATGTGGCAGGGTACAACAAGGGTGGGCTGATTGTGCGTTTCGGACGGCTGCGTGGTTTCGTGCCACAAAGCCAGATTGGCAGTGACCGTCGTCGTTTGTTGGATGGCGAAACACCGGAAGAACGCTGGGGCAAGATGGTCAATGAAACCATCAGTGTCAAGGTGATGGAAGTGGATCGCGCCCGTAACCGTCTGATCCTTTCGGAGCGGATGGCCGCGCGTGAAAGCCGTGAGAGCCGCAAAGAAGATCTGATCGGTCGTTTGCAGGTCGGTGAAGTACGGACTGGCCGCGTCGTCAGCCTTGTAGACTTCGGCGCATTTGTGGACATCGGTGGTGCCGAAGGTCTGGTTCATCTGACGGAACTCTCGTGGAAGCACATCACCCATCCCAAGGAATTCCTGACGGTTGGGCAAGAAGTGAAGGCTGAGGTCATCAGCATCGACCCCGAAAACAAACGCATCGGCCTGAGCATGAAGCGGCAAGAAGTTGATCCTTGGGATACGGTCGCCATCAATTACCAGATCGGGCAATTGGTGCAGGGCATCGTCACCAAGATGACCAAGTTCGGCGCGTTCGTGCGCTTGGTGGATGTACCGGAGATCGAGGGCTTAGTCCACATCTCGGAACTTTCTGACCAGCGGGTGGCACATCCGCGTGAAGTGCTGCAAGAAGGCGAAACCGTCACCTTGCGCGTCGTCAAGATGGATATTGAAGACCGCCGCTTGGGTTTGAGCCTGAAGAAGGTCAACTCGGCTGAATACCTCGACATTGATTGGGGATAGCCTAGACCTATGAGCAGGTTGCCGTAATTGGCACAGCGTGGTATATCTTCTGTAGAGTTTGCACGGGGGGAGCAATTGATGCTGCCCCCTGTTTCATTAGGGTTAATGTTCATTTCAAATCTGTAATCTGTTGTCAGTAAATCCAAGCGTTTCTAATGGAACGTAGATATTGCATCAATGTACAGAAAATGACTTGCCCTGTTATAATAGGTAAAATTAAATTTACTGATTGTGCATCTTGGTCATCACCCAATCGGTCAAAAAAGTGGCTATTCGGCCACAGGTGGCGGAGGGATAAACCGTGCCAAACAATAAGATGGAACGCTTTACACAGCGCGCACGCCGGGTACTGAGCCTAGCGCAAGAAGAAGCTGAACGGCTGCGCCATAACTACATCGGGACTGAGCATTTACTGTTGGGATTATTACGCGAAGAAGGTGGCGTGGCCGGGCGTGTGCTGCGTGACCTCGGTCTGGAGCAGCGTCGCGTCGAGGAGTTGGTTGAAGAACTGACCCGCGCCACTGCCCGTACTACCGCGACGACCGCCGAACTTTCGCCGGGAACCAAGCGTGTCTTGGAACTGGCAGTAGACGAAGCCCGCCGCATGGGGCATCACTACATTGGTACCGAACATTTGCTGCTGGGCTTGGTTCGCCAATCCGAAGGCGTGGCGATTGATGTACTGAAGCGTCTGGGTGTCAGCCCGGAAGAAGTACGCCGTCAAACCCGTCGTGTGCTGCAAGAAAGCCCTGTGCAGACCAATACCCCACAAGAACGAACCACTGATCCCCGCCCTCCCCGCGATAAAGCTGGCAAAACGCCGCTGGTTGACCAGTTGGCAACCGACCTGACGGCTTTGGCGGAACAAGGCAAGCTCGATCCCGTGGTCGGACGTGAGACTGAAATCGAACGTGTTATCCAGATTTTGAGCCGCCGCCGAAAGAACAATCCGGCGCTCATTGGTGAGCCGGGTGTCGGCAAGACCGCCATTGTCGAAGGTTTGGCGCAGCGCATCGTCATGGGCGAAACGCCGAAACCCCTTTTGGGCAAGCGCGTCCTGCAATTGGACGTTGGTTCACTGGTCGCCGGTACGATGTATCGTGGTCAATTCGAAGAACGCCTTAAGCGCGTCATCGAAGAACTGAAGTCCTCGGACAGTATTCTGTTCATTGATGAAGTGCATATGCTGGTCGGCGCGGGCAGCGCAGGTAGCAGTGTTGATGCGGCTAACATTCTTAAGCCAGCACTCTCACGCGGCGAACTGCAATGTATCGGCGCAACCACGCTAGACGAATATCGCAAGCACATCGAGAGTGATCCTGCACTCGAACGGCGCTTCCAGCAAATTATCGTGGATGAGCCTTCGGTGGAAGAAACCATCGAAATTTTGCAGGGCATCAAGATCCCTTACCAAGAACATCACAACGTCGAAATTACCGACGAAGCCATTGAAGCCGCAGCCAACCTGTCGGCACGCTACGTACCGGATCGCTTCCTTCCCGATAAAGCCATTGACTTGATCGACGAAGGTGCGGCCCGTCTGCGTATGTACAAGAGTCCGGAAGCCGCGCAAGTCCGTAAGGCCGAGCGTGATCTGGCACAGATCGAAGAAGATCTGGAAATGATGGAGAAGGATGATCCACAAAGCGAAGAGGTCTTCGGGCTGAAGATTCAGCGCGATAACCTGCGTGAAGTCATGGATGAGTTCCGCGCCAATTGGAATCCAGAAACCAACCAACCGCGCCTTATGGAAGATGATGTGGCGGAAGTCGTCTCCATGTGGACGGGCATTCCGATCATGCGTATCGCCGGTGAGGAAAGTGAACGGTTGATGGCGATGGAAAGTGCGCTGCACAAGCGTATCGTCGGTCAGCATGAAGCCATTGAAGCCATCAGCAAGGCTGTACGCCGCGCCCGTGCTGGTCTGAAAGACCCACGCCGTCCAATCGGTTCGTTCATGTTCCTTGGGCCGACGGGTGTGGGTAAGACTGAACTCACCAAGACGCTGGCTGAATTCCTGTTCGGCAGCGAAGACGCACTCATCCAACTGGATATGAGCGAATTCATGGAACGCCATTCAGTCGCCCGTTTGGTGGGTGCGCCCCCCGGTTACGTTGGTTATGAAGATGCTGGTCAGTTGACGGAAGCCATCCGCCGCCGTCCATATAGCATCGTCGTCTTTGACGAAATCGAGAAGGCCCATCCTGAAGCCTTTAACATGCTGCTGCAAATGATGGAAGAAGGTCAATTGACCGATGCGCGTGGGCGTACTGTCAACTTCCGCAACGCCATCATCATTATGACCAGCAATGTCGGTGCCGATACCATCAAGCGTGGGCCGGTGTTGGGCTTCGATATGCGCAAGGATCCTGAAAAAGCCGAAAAGCTGATGTACGCCGAAATGACGAAGGGCGTGATGGAACAGGTTCGACGGACGTTCCGGCCTGAATTCCTGAACCGCGTGGATTCGAGCATCATCTTCCGGTCACTGACGCGCGAAGAGATCAAGGAAATTGTTGACCTTGAACTGCATAAGGTCAGCGAGCGCCTGATCGAACACGCCATCACCATTGATGTCACCGATGCCACCCGTGATTGGCTAGCAGTCAAGGGTTACGATCCTGAATTTGGTGCGCGACCCCTACGCCGCTTGATCCAGAACGAAATCGAAGACGCACTCTCCGATGGCATTCTGGCTGGCAAGTTCAAGATCGGCAACGAAGTCCGCGTGAATGTGGGCGAAGACGGTGAACTGCTGCTCGAAGCAGTCGAAGAAGTAGCAGACGAAGCCGCCGAGGGTTAGTCCTAAGTTTCAAATGAATAGAAAAAGGCCATTCGGAAACGAGTGGCCTTTTTTGTTTGAGCAATTGAGATGTGGTGTTATGCGCTGGTATTTGAACCCGGTGTGGATGACTGTTGTAGTTCTTGAATACGCTTCGGCACATAATCTAAAGTGGGATTAGTGATTTTGTTACCGACCATATCCATGTAACGTTGGTAATAGGCTAGGGCATTTATCGTGTCTTTCATGTCGTAGTAGATATCACCCAGTGAAACGTAATAAAACGGTTCTTGTGGATCAATTTGAACAGCATGGTAAGTGTCAGCGAGTGCAAGTTCAAATAACCTTTTCTGACGGTAAATATCGCCGCGATTGTTATAAGCTTGAGCACTGGTGGGTACGAGTTTCAGGTAGATATTGTAATCCGCCAGTGCGAGATCTTGTTCATTCAATGTGATGTATAATCGGGCGCGATTCTGGTAAGTGTTAGCGTATCTCGGAGCCATAGCAATGGCTTTGTTATAATCGGCCAGCGCCAGATCATATTGCTTGAGGAATGCGTAGGTGAAACCTCGGCTCTCGTAGATATAGTAAGTTGTAGGGTCGAGTTCGATAGCCTTATTAAAATCGGCCAGCGCCAGATCGAACTTTTTTTGCTGAAGATAAACATTCCCACGATAGTAGTAACCATTAAAGGCTTTAGGGTCGAGTTCGATAGCCTTATTAAAATCGGCCAGTGCCAAATCTATTTTTGATTGATCGAAATACAGGTTGCCTCGATCCATATAGGATGATCGATACGTCGGATCGATTTCTAAGCTTTTGTTAAAATCGGCCAGCGCTTCATCCACTCTACCGAGTGACTTGTAGAGTGTTCCCCGATTGTTAAGTGTGAGCGCATCGGTCGCATCAAGCGTAAGTGCATGATTGTAATCGTCCAATGCACTTTGATTTAAGCCTTTCGCCATGAATACGTTACCACGATTAGCGTAGCCTTTAGCATTATTGGGGTCAATTTGAAGTGCTTTGTTGAAATCCGTCATTGCTTGGTCATATTGTCCTGCGCGACCGTAAAGTCCTCCAAGATTGATGTATATATTGGCATTATCGGGATTGATGCGAAGGGCTTGATTATAATCAGCCAGCGCTTTATCGAATTGCCCTAATTCAGTGTAAAGCCCGGCTCGGTCGTTATAGAGAGTCCAGTCATTCGGATCAAATACTAAACCTTGGGAAAAGTCGCTCAGGGCTTTGTCATATTCTTGTCTATCAGAATAGATTTCCCCCCGATAATCGTACACAATATTGGCTTTGAGGTTACTGCCGCGCGTGCTATCCAAATTGTCGATTGCCAGATTAAGATGTTCTTCCGCCGCTTTGTAATCGCCCTTGCTGAATGCTATTTGCCCAACGACGGAGTGATAGAGATACACCGCGTCCATCCCCCGGACTAGGTACTGATTGGCTTCATCAGAACCCTTAAAAGTAATCACACTTTCATCAGGTGCATTAGCAAGCGTTCCACTCGGTACAGTGACCAGATAATAGATGTGGATCGTATTGTCAGAAATTTCACCCCAAAGGAGAATGGTTGATTGATACAACTCGTGAATATCTTGTGCTTCGGCACGGTCACCAATTTCATGTTTGACGTGGATGAAGGGAATACCCGCATCATCCAAGGCATTTTCTAAATTCGCCTCCGGATGCGTACTAATCGTTCCAATCCGTTTAAAGTTCGCGAAAACAATACCAACCTGATTATTCGCAAAAGGTGTGCCTTCGATTTGTGTGGCAGTTGCGGTTGGTATATGGGTCGGCGAAGCCGTCAATGTCGCGGTTGCGGTCGCTGTCGGCGTAGTGGTCGGTGTAGAGGTTGATGTTGCCGAGGGTGTGATAGTCGGCGTAAGGGTTGCCGTCGGGGTACTGGTTAAGGTCACGGTCGGCGATGACGTTGTGGTCGGCGTAAGAGTTGCTGTGGGCGTATTGGTTAAAGTCGTAGTCGCTGATGGTGTAGTGGTCGGCGTGTGAGTAGCGGTAGAGGTTGGCGTTGAAGTGGCAGTCGAGCTGGGTGTAATGGTTGGCGAAGGGCTGGCGAGGCCTACAACTTCAATAATCGAACTTCTGAAATCTGGGAACACAATCAAAAGCAGGATCAGCATTCCAATAAAGAGAACGACCCCGATGATTGAGCGCGTATTGGAGCGAGAAGTATCAGGTGTAGACATAAAATCTGAATACCTTATTTAATTGCTATGTAATTTATAATGTCGATCTTCAAAATTGTAACATAATATCGCGTGTCAAATGAGGATAAGTCTTCACTTTAAAGAAGTTTAACCTGTGCTTGTGGATCATGGATTGTTGGGTGGTGAGTAGTAGTGCTGCCGTAGCCTAAACGCCGATACACACACAGCGGTTTGAACCTATGATTTGGGTATCGAAATCATCCGTCCATAGAAAGCCTACTCTCGACCATGAACTTCGCACCACTGACACCCAACGACCACCTGAAATGGGCTGCTTTGTTATCGACCGCTTTTGACCGTACACCTGAGGATATGCTGCGCCTACTGGATTGGCTGCACGCCGGACACACCGTCATGGGTTGGGGCGCGTGGGACGGCGATACCTTAGCCGCACAATACAACTGCTGCCTGATGGATTTAGCGTTAGGTGGAAATAATGGCACCGTAACGGTCGGCATGAGCATCAATATGGCGGTTGATCCGGCTTATCGTGGACGCGGACTCATCAAGCAGGTCTCGCAGCCCGTTTATGAAGCGGTCGCCGCATGTGGTGGCATCGCGGGTGTCGGCTTTTCCAACAGGCAGGGTGTGAAGGTTGACCTCAAAAGCAAAAGTTATGGCTATCGGGTGGCCGGGCAAATGCAATCGGTTGTGACATGGCTCAAACCGCAAAAAGCGGATCGTCTCCATCTGACGGACAAATGGCCTTCTGTACCTTTTCCTGAGGCTGTTGCGCCAGCCACAAACCACATTACCTTTGCCAATTCCCCTACAACCTTAGCTCATCGTTTTGCCCATCATCCCTTCCGCAGCTATCAATTCGGCGTGTGGCAAGAAAATAGTACCGTTCAAGGCATTGTGATATATCGAAACGTCCGTGTAGCTGGCCTCAAAGGGGCTTCACTGCTGGCGGTTTATGGTGCCGATCCAACCGAATTACTCAGGCGTTGGTCGGCAGCCCTCCAACACGAAGGCCGACACTTTATCCATCTCTTGACGACACCTGAAAGTAATCTGCGTTCGATACTCGACGGCTTAGGCTACTGTGTTGAAATGCCATACAGCCGATCACCATATTACTTGACCGTCAAACCCTTCACCCACACGCCGCCACAGCTCCTCGATTTCACCGCGTGGGATTGTTTGGGCGGCGACATTTTGTAAAGTATCTATCGAAGCCGTAAACGCAATTTCAGTTTTGAAAATCGCCCTTGAGATTGCTCTTTAACAGGCGTTGGTGGGTTTAATGCGCGTAAATTGGTCTCGATGCTGGCTTTCGTTTGTGGGTCACGCTGCATCAGCGCTTCCAACACGGGTACTGCCCGTTTATCCCCTAATTTGGCAAGCGCATAACTATAATTCATCAATAAGCCTTGATCCGTTTCATGCACAATGTTAGCCAGCAGCGCATCAACAGCTTTAGCACTTCTCATTTTTGTGAAGGCATAGGTCGCAGCGTTGCGATCCCACGAATCGCCGTTTTGGAGCAGTCCTACTAAGTAGGAAATCACCTGTGGCTGGGAATAATTGCCTAGAAGGTGGATAGCACTGCTCCGACCGATAATCCCATAATCATTCGGTACATCGTACTTAATCGAGAGTATTTGAAGCAACGCATCGCGAATACGGATGTCACGAAATTTGTCGAGCACTTGAAC
Organism: Anaerolineae bacterium; assembly: GCA_013821665.1. Taxonomy (GTDB): domain Bacteria; phylum Chloroflexota; class Anaerolineae; order Aggregatilineales; family Phototrophicaceae; genus CFX2. The sequence continues at coordinate 763 of JACDGI010000239.1, read as the reverse complement.
AGCCTCATTCGGTATACGTGATTTTGAGGTTGTCCACCACCTATTCATAACATGCAAAACCGGCTGAATAATGCCGGTATCGTTAACAGGGGCTAAAGCTAATATTGCTGCAAACACAGTTTTTTCATCATCTGATATGAGCAGCCGCAGTAAATGATCGGTGATAGGGCGAGCATCCAGTCGGCTGATGCTGTCACCAGCCAACATCTGGTAAGGGGAATGCACATCTTCCAAGATGGAGAGCAGCAACCATAAAGCGTGATTATCTTTGCATACTCCCATCGCACGAATAACCAAATCGTGGCGATGAAAATTGGGATTTTTAAGCAGCAGTTCCAAGCTGGATGCGGCGCTGGTGTTCGGAAACGTGATCAAATGTTGAAGCGCTGTTAGCCGGACGCTGTTGGCGGAGTCTGTTAAGCCCTTAAGTGCAAATTGGATATGATCGGGTGGCAAATTCCGTGCCAAATATTTGAGAACGGCCACTCGTGTTGCGCTGTCGCCATCCTCATATAACTGGTCTAGCCGCTCCATTGACAGCATATGCTCTGCATGACCAAGGAGCAGCACGGCCCGCGCTCGAATCGCTGAAATAGGGGATTCCAGCATCGCGAGCATATCGTCAATCCGAGATTGCATCAGGTCGGGGTTCGCACCTGAACAATCTTGCCGTTGATGTTGACGTTACCGTTGGCATCACCTTGCAAGTTCCAGTCGTTGGCCGCCACCAAATTCACCCAGAAATCACCGCGCTTTTGCATAC
>JACDGI010001003.1 GCA_013821665.1 Anaerolineae bacterium | reverse complement strand
CTGGGCAGATAACGTTATTATGCGGTTTATGGATGTTCTGTTGGCCTTTCCGTCACTATTGCTTGCGATCACCATTGTAACGGTGTATGGCCCCGGCCTCCAAAATGCTCTTATTGCCATCGCAATCGTTTCCATTCCGGTATATGCCCGCTTGATTCGTGCCAGTGTGCTGTCCGTGAAGGAACTCGAATTTGTCACGGCGGAACGCGCACTGGGCGCACCACCCGCTCGCATCTTATTTCAACAAATTTTCCCCAATACATTGACCCCGCTCATCGTTCAGGGAACACTCGATATTGGTGGCGCGGTCTTGTCCGCCGCCGCCCTGTCATTCCTTGGTTTGGGCGCACAACCACCGCTGGCGGAGTGGGGACAAATGCTTAGTGAGGCGCGGAACTATGTTTTCACAGCTCCGCACCTCGTCTTCTTTCCCGGTTTCGTGATTATGTTAACGGTTCTGGGCTTCAACCTGCTTGGTGATGGCTTACGCGATGCACTTGATCCGCGTCTTAATCGCAGTTAGCCTTTGATCGCATTCATCACGGTCTGATAGAGATGCCCGTTGGTGGCGAATGACTCGCCGTTATAGATCGTCGCGGTGCCTTGCCAGTCGGTGAAAGTGCCGCCCGCTTCTTCTAGAATCACCTGTAGTGGCCCGCAGTCCCAGATTGCCATCCATGGGTCGATCATAATATCAGCACGTCCGGTAGCAACCAGAGCATAACCATACGAATCACCCCACGTTCTCTGAATATAAGTGGACTTCACCAATTGATTCCAAGTGCGTTCCTTATTGGCATCAAACTTAGAATAATCAATTTCGCTTGAAAGCAGCACTGCATCTTTCAATTCTTTCACATCCGAAACATGCGCACGCCGTCCGTTCCAGAAGCAGCCACCGCCGCGTGTGGCATAAATCGTCTCGTTAAGTGCAGGGAAATTTGCCACCCCTACTAACGGGCCTTTATCGTCGGTCAATGCGATCAGATTCGAGTACATCGGTACGCCCTGAACAAACGATTTTGTGCCATCAATCGGATCGACCGTCCATGTGAGGCCGCTCGTTCCAGCTTGGTCACCAAATTCTTCGCCGATAATGCCATGATCCGGCCAAGAATGTTGGATCAGCTCGCGCAAACGTTTCTCAGCGGTCTTATCGGCAATCGTCACCGGCGAGTTGTCACTTTTACGTTCAGCCGTTACCCCATTTTGAAAATAACCCAGCGTAATGCGTCCGGCCTGCCAAGCGGCATCCAAAGCAAAGTCTAGTAAATCAGAAATTGGCGGTGTAGCCATATCAAAACTCCAGTCGAGAAGTAAATGAGTGGCTATAATACCTTTTTAGCCATCGTTGTTACAATCGGTTCGATTAGCTTTTAACAAAATTGAAGGAAATAGATATGAAAATGCAGGCCGCACTTTTACTGGAAGCGCACCAACCCTTTATCGTTGAAGAAGTCGAACTTGATGAACCGCGTACTGGCGAAGTGCTGGTGAAAATTGCGGCTAGTGGCGTTTGCCATAGTGATTATCATATGGTATCTGGCGCAACCAAACATCCTATGCCCGTTGTACCGGGTCATGAAGGCGCGGGTGTTGTACAAGCCGTTGGTTCCGGCGTAACCCGTGTGCAACCGGGGGATCATGTCACGCTCAATTGGGCACCTGATTGTGGTCATTGTTTCTACTGTTTGCGGGGCAAACCGAACCTCTGCGAAACCTATATTGACCCGATTTGGGCGGGCACCATGCTTGACGGCACAACGCGCTTGCACTGGAAGGGTCAAACCGTTTATCACTTTTCCGGCCTCGCCAGCTTCGCAGAATATGCAGTTGTCCCACAAGAAAGCTGCGTCCGCATTCGCAAAGATGTACCTCTAACTGTTGCAGCACTGGTCGGCTGCGCGGTCGCCACGGGTGTTGGCGCTGCCATGTATACCGCTGAAGTTAAAGCGGGTGAGACAGTCGTGGTCTTTGGCTGCGGCGGTGTTGGCTTGAATATTCTTCAGGGCGCGGCTTTGTGTGGTGCCGAGAAAATCATCGCAGTCGACACGAACCCTGCTAAAATGGAAATTGCACGTCAATTCGGCGCAACCCACGCGATCATGGCGACTGACAATCCGATCCAAGCTATCCGTGACCTCACGAACGGACGCGGTGCGGAAC
>JACDGI010000238.1 GCA_013821665.1 Anaerolineae bacterium | reverse complement strand
ATGATGACCACGATCAAGCCGATCTCAAAGAACTTCGCGCAGCCATCCAACAAGGTCACGCCAGCACAGTCACCCTTCGTAATTACCGTAAAAACGGCGAACTGTTTTACAACGAACTTTCAATCTCGCCAGTGTTTGATGACAACAACATCCTGACGCACTTCGTCGGTGTATCCAACGACATCACCCAACGCGTGCTGCAAGATGCATCCATTCAGGAATCCCGTTATCGCGTCGAATTACTCGGTCTCGTTAATGCTGCGCTGACGCAAGCCGTCGATGAAGAACAAATCCTCACCGCGATTTCGATTTTGGCTGAAGGCGAAGATGTCCAGCGCACCGCGCTTGCTTATGTTGAAAGCAACGAGCGAAACGATATTATCAGCGCTGAAGTCGTCGCCTCACGTTCAGGTGATGGTGAAAATATTCCACTCGAAACTTTGCCCAGCACATCCCTGCCCCCGGAATACTTTACCATGCTTAATCATTGGAATCTCGGTCTGCAAACACCGATTTATGTCGAGGATGTTGCCAACGATCCTAACGTAGACGAGAATACCCGTGCTTTTCTCCAAATCGTTCATACGGCTGCACTAATTATCGTTCCACTCCGTACCGGTGATGACTGGCAAGGGATCGTCATGTTTGCGTGGGCAGAAGCACATATCTTTTCAGAGAACCTGCGCGAAATCATCGAAAGTAGTATACCGACTGCGGCATCCGTTGTAGCGGGTCACCGTTCCTATATGGAAACCTTGATCGCCCGCGAACAAGCCGAACGCCGTTCTATCAACATGGAAGCGGTAGCACAGGTGAGCGCGACAGCCGCCACTATCCTTGACGTGGATGAACTGCTCAAAACGGTAGCCAACCTCGCCAAGGATCGTTTTGGCCTGTATCACGCTCATATCTACCTGCTGGACGAAGAGGGCGAAAATTTACTGTTGGCAGCCGGAGCCGGTGAAGCTGGTGATACGATGAAAGCACGCGGCCACTTTATCGCGATGGATAATCCAAACAGTCTTGTGGTACAAGCCGCCCGTGAACGTCACGCCGTTATCGTTAACGATGTGACCGCTGCGCCCGACTTCCTACCGAACATGCTCCTGCCGGGAACCCGTTCCGAACTAGCCTTGCCAATGGTGGTCGCCGGTAAATTGGTCGGTGTGCTGGACGTGCAGGATAACACCTTCAACCGCTTCACCGATGAAGATGTACGTGTCCAAACGGCTCTCGCCAATCAGGTCGCAGTTGCGGTCGAAAACGGTCGTGCCTTCCAAGAACAGCAGAAAACGTCCGACCGTCTGCGCGAAGTTGACCGTCTGAAATCACAGTTCCTTGCCAACATGAGCCATGAACTCCGTACACCATTGAACTCGATCATCGGTTATTCGGAAGTGCTGCTCGATGGTCTGGATGGTGAGTTGAATGCCGAAGCCACTGAAGACGTGGAAGCCATTCATGGTGGCGGTAGACATCTGCTCACCATCATCAATGACATTCTGGATCTGGCGAAGATTGAAGCCGGTCAAATGTTCCTTGAAACGCGTGAAACCAACCTCATGACCGTCGTTGAAGATGTGTTGAATACCTGTGACATCCTTGCCCGAAACAAGGGGCTAGAACTCAAGGTTCATCGCCGATCCGAAATTCCAACTGTCAAAGGTGATGCGATCCGCCTCAAGCAGATCATTCTCAATTTAATCAACAACGCCATCAAATTTACGGATGCAGGCTCCATCACGGTCGATCTCGGCGTTGATGCCAATCAGATGATTAAAGTCCGCATCATCGACACCGGTATGGGCATGACTCCTGATGAACTGAAAGGTCTGTTCCAACAGTTTCATCAGGTCGATGCCTCATCCACACGCCGCGCGGGTGGCACCGGCTTGGGTTTGGTCATCACCCGACATTTGGTCACCATGCATGGTGGTATCGTCGAAGTTGAAAGTGAAAAAGGCATCGGCACGACCTTCTGGTTCACAGTGCCGGTTTTCAAACGCAGCACCCAAACAGTCAACCGTGTGGTCACGAGCGCATAACCGCCTAACAAGGCTTAACTTCTCAGAAAGGGCGAGCCATTGGTTCGCCCTTTTCATTTCCTCTTTGCGTCACTGCTTCTTAGCGCCTTTGCGTTAAATCTCTGCCTTTTCGTCTCACGACTTCTATTAGCAATTCGATGTTATGATAGTTACAATTCACATTGAGGGAAACACACGTGAGTAATATTGTCATTATTGAAGATCATCCTGATAATGCACGCCTAGCAGAAAAGCTCCTGAAACACGCCGGACACAACATCACCATTGCTGAAGATGGCGAAACCGGTCTCGAAGTCGTGCTGGAACTGCTGCCCGACATGGTGCTGATTGATCTCGGCCTACCGGATGTCGATGGACAAACGATTGCCGCCATTATCCGCCGTAGTCCGGAAATGAAAAACGCCAAAATCGTCGCCTTTACCGCATGGCCGGAAGACCGTGCCTTGCAAATGGCCCAAGCTTACGGCTGCGACGGAGTCATCAACAAGCCGATTGATACCCGTAATTTTTCGGCTCAAGTGAACAAATTCCTCAATTCCAGCACACCACAACAAGTGGATCAAGGTTAGGGGGACGGACAATCAACATGTTTGAATGCCCCTTCGAACTCGTACCAGCCAGCAGTTTCAGCGCCGATGAACTCGCTGAAATTTATAATGCTGGACGGGTCGATTACATTGTACCCATGCCCATGAACGCCAAACGTATTCAAAATTATGTCCGTACTTACGATATTGATCTGGATGCCTCGGTCATTATCCTCGATTCTGACAATCAACCTGCTGGTCTTGGAATGCTGGGTGTGCGTGATGATCGCGGTTGGATAACCCGGCTGGGCATCATTCCGGCAAAACGCCGTGCAGGGATGGGCATGTGCATGATGCAAGCCCTGATCGCCGCGGCTCGTACACGTTATGTGCGCCTCATTCAGCTTGAAGTCATCGAAGGCAACGATCCGGCACATCGTCTTTTTCTGCGCTGTGGCTTCCGCGAAACACGTCGTTTGATGGTCATCCGTCGTCCACCGGAACCACCACCACCCGAAGAACCACCGATTGCGGGTATGACCGTTAGCCAGCTTACGCAGGATGAGATATGGGCGTGTTTGGCTCAGCGTGGACCCGGAGCCTCATGGGTGAACGAAAACGCGTCACTGGTGAAGGTCGAAAAGTTGGACGGTTTACGTGTTAAATTGCCGTCTGGCTACAGCGGTTGGGTGATCTTCCAATGTAAACGCTTTGAGATGACGCATGTCGTCTTGCAAATACCGGCACCGGTTCGTGAACAGATGATGATTGGTCTGCTTTACCACCTACATCGGCTGCACACTCAGCAGGACACCAAGATCGAAAACATTCCAGTGACCGAGATGGCCCAGCCAGTGTTACAACAATTTAATTACGTCGAGGAATTTCGCCGGATCGAGATGTTTTTGCATCTCTAGTGTCTATAATAGTCGGGATTAGATACTCACTCGGTAAAACTACATCGTATGTACTGGCAATTCAATCCCTACGCTATTCTCATTCTCTTCGGGCTAGTACCATTGCTCTATTTTGCGTACCGTGCTTACCATCAACCACCCAGTTTAGCGGGACGACTCTTCCTAGCCTGCACGATTGCAGCCATTGGGACGCTGTTTACTTACCTGTTGGAATTGCTGTCAGCCAATCCACAAATGCTGGTGTTGTGGGTACAGATACGGTTCATCATTGGCATCTTTGTGCCACCGATGGGGCTGCTCTTTATCGTGGCCTATTTGGGCATGGACGAATGGGTTAATTGGACGAATGTTTTGCTGTTGAGCCTCGTACCAATCATTCGTATCTTTGCCGTCGTAACCAATGATAGCTATCACCTACAATGGACAGCCTATACCACACGTCACATGGGAAACTTAGTCTTTACCCATTATGCCGATGCGATGGCTAGTCCGGCCTTCTGGGCAGCACAAATTTACTTCCTCGTCATTGCCGCTTTGATGGCCTTCGTCATCACAACCGCTATTCGACGGACACCGGGAATACTGCGGGGACAAATCGTCTATTTTCTAATGGCGATCTTGCTGCCTTCTGTCGGCATCCTACTTGAAATATTCGGCTTTAACCCCTTACCGAACCTCAACTTTCCGGTCTTAACCTTGTGTTTAGCCGTGCTGCCCTTGGGGTTTGCCTTGTTTCGTTATCGGCTGTTAGATCTTGTGCCAGCGGCTCAAAGTTTTGTGTTGCAGAGTATGGAAGATGCGGTGCTGGTGCTGGATTTGCATGGGCGGGTCGTACAGGCCAATCCGGCGGCCATTGCTTTGCGTCATTCCACACCTGAAGCCATGATCGGGCATTCAGCCGAAAAACTTTTTAGCGATTTACCCCATCTAGTCGAACGCTTCGATAAAGTATTTGATGCACGGGAAATCATCGAAGTCAAGGATACGGACGAGCAGTCGATGCGTTACTTTGACCTTCGCATTTCACCATTACGCAACACCGATAAACAAATCACAGGTCGTATTCTGGTGCTGCGGGATGTGAGTGCCACCAAGTGGGCAGAGCAGCATGAGTTGGATTTAGCCTTGGAGCGAGAGCGAACACAACTCATTAAGAGTTTCATCAGTGATACGTCACATGACATCATGACACCGATTTCAGCCATGCGGATTTCGACCTATTTGCTGCGAGCCTTGGCTGACAAAATCAGTCTTGCTGTAGCCGAAGTCAAAGCCAGTCCACACGATGCGGCAGAAGCTTTTTCGACTTTGGAAACAACCATCAATGCTATGCGGGACAAAAGCACCAATCTGGATGCCAGTGCATTACGGCTGCAAACCTTGGTCGAAGGCATGTTAGAGATGGTCAAGCTGGATAAACAGGTCTTTGTCTTTACATCGGGTGACTTGAACCAGTTAGCTGAACAAGCGGTCAATTTGCAGCGCTTTTTGGCCGAGGACAAAGGTATCCAACTGAAACTGGACTTAGAAGCAAGTCTGCCGAAAGTCGCATTGGACAGCAACCAGTTTGTGCGAGTGATGCAAAATCTGCTGACCAATGCCTTGAAATATACACCCCTTGGCGGTTGTGTGACCGTTCACACGAGACAGCAGGATGAGCATGTGGTGCTAGAAATTCAGGATAGCGGACAGGGCATTCCGGCAGCCGATTTACCGCATATTTTTGACCGTATGTATCGGGTGGATAAAACACGGACAACCGAAACCGGCGGCGTGGGGCTGGGCTTGGGCTTGGCGATTGTCAAAACCATCGTAGCAGCACATCAGGGTACAGTTGAGGTCGAAAGTACGGAGGGTGTCGGCACCATCTTTCGGGTGTTTGTGCCAGCTTATGTTGTGCCACAACAGCCGGATATGCCTGCATCTTTGCAAATTGCCGGATGAAGTCAGTAGTCATTAGCTGATAGTATGTAGAGAAATACAAATATAATGCAATTTAACCACCGAGTCACAGAGAACGATGAGATTTAACCTGATAAACAGGCGATAACAGGTACATTACGTAGAAACATTACGATGTTTTACCTGCTTTGTAGGTAGAGCAGGTAAAAAAGGACCGTTTTAGGGTCATTTATGAAGACAACGCTTGGAAGTTCAAACCAAACTCAAACCATCAAAATCGAAAAAGTGTGATAGAATTTTTGTTCTTACCGCAGTCATAGAATGCCGTCTGCAAAAGAAAGGGCATTATAGGGCTATTTTCGACAGCGGATTGCAACGCTATTCAACCGATTTTGATGCAATTTTCGGGCGAAAATAACGAACGTTTTTCTGCAATTGTTAGGGAGAACCAATACGTCAGATGTAGAATGATGTAGTCGATATTTCCTAATAGCAAAACAGCGTTACTTGAGGTGAGACCCATGATCCAAGCACAACCTGTTCATTGGAATTTTCCTCGCACTCTTTTTCTGTTCATTATCTTGATCCCGCTTTTTTTCTCAATAACTAAAGTTAATGCTCAGGCCGAGCAGCAAGAGCTTGTTGAGATTGAAAGCTTGGGACGGGGAATGATTGCCAATGCACAGTGGAATCCAGATGGACAAAGCGTACTGGTCAATACTGATCAGGGAGCATGGCTTTATACATCTAGTTTTCAAGTTCTAGCTCATCTAGAGGACGTTCAACTTGCCACATTTAGTCACAGTGGAAAAATCATTGTGGGTAGTAAGGTCAATCAAAGTCAATTGATGATTTGGGATACAACGACCTATAACTTGATCAGAACAATCAATTTACCGTTGGAATTACCGATTGACGCTATTGCTCTCTCTCCAGATGAGACTAAAGTTGCGGTTAGTCGGTATCAGACAGTTGAAATATATACAATTGATGGGCAGCAAAATGTTTTTACGCTGTCAACAGACTCACCTGCCGTTAGCCTCGCTTGGGCATCTGAAGGAAAGTGGCTGGCTATTGGTCGTGTTGGGCATGTCGATCTTGTCGATGTTGAGCAAAAAGAAATTCGCAATTCTATATCTATCGATAGTGGTCACCCGATTCCTATGTGGAGCCCTGATGACCAATCCTTAGCGATTTTAGGTGCTCTCACAAACGCAACCAGGACAGGAATAATCAATGCAATCCAAATCTGGGATGGGCTTGGACTTCATTTACGCTTGGTTATTCAAGCACCAACCGCCAGAACATTGGTATGGAGTCCTGATGGAAGTATGCTTGGCGGCGAGACCTATACTGAGCGAGATTATGGCTACCCGAAATACAGCTTATCGTTCTGGGATGCCCAAACAGGGGCCATACTATCTACTGGCATTCTGAACCTGAATAAATCGATCTTATCTGTTGATTGGAATAAGAATAAAACGGAGATCATGATTGCTTCGCTTGATAATGCGGTGCGTTTATATAAATGGCCTGTTTCAGATTTAGAACCCATGCTTACTTTGTTAGGGCATTCAGGCGCTATTACTGGGCTGAGTTGGAATCCCAATAGTACACAGCTTGTGAGTGCAAGTGATGATAGCGTTGTTCGGTTCTGGGATATAGATACACAACAAGAAGTCAAACAATATGAAGCCAAAGCTCCGCAAGCCCTATCAATCGCTTGGGCACCGGATGGAAAACAGATTGCCATTGGAACAAATAATAGTGCGATCCCGATTATAGATGCTTCTTCTGAACAGGAAACCCAGTACCTTGGAGGAAGCGAAATCAGTGTTTTTGCTCCCGGTACTGTTAGCTTGGCATGGAGTGCCGACAGTCGATTTCTAGCAAGTGGAACAAACGATGCTACCGTTCAAATATGGGAAGTGCAGAGTTCTGCGCTCATACAGACGGTTGATAACCTGAACATTCCCGTCTCATCTCTTGCTTGGTTCCCTGATGCGAGGCAGTTTGCGTACTCCGGTAATCCGGCTGGAATTTGGAACCTAAGCAAAAAGACTACAACATGGATATGCCACAAGGATCAATTAACAAATACCATTACACTGAGTCCCGATGGAAATTTCCTTGTTGGTAGTATCCCAAATGGCAGTACATGTCTTTGGGATGTGCGAAAAAATGAACTTATAACTGAGAAAAATATGTATGCGCAGAAACTAGCTTGGAGTCCCGATCAAACCCGTATTGCGGCTCTCGTTGGCACAGGTGAAGGAGATCAAAACAGATTAGAAATTTGGAATGCTTTATCTTTGGACACGCTAGCTGAAATAAACACAAATACTAGGTTGTCAGCAATCACTTGGAGTCCTGACAACAAATATCTCGCTGCCGGTGATGATAAAGGGAAGATACATATTTGGAAGCGTACTAATCCTTAAGCAGTAAACGAAGCATAATAAGTACTCAAGATTGACTGATAGGTATACTACCTATTTCTTGAAAATGAAATAACTCGTGATAACCCCGCTTATTGTGACTGATTTATTTTCGCTGCAAAGTTTCACCAAGCTCAACGGAGTGTTTCTTTTGCCGTCTTATTTTCAACCGCGCTTCCATCCACTTTCAACCCAAGCTATAGCCTATGAGTGTTTCTCTGTATTTCTTAGCGTTCTCTGCCTCTGTGCGAAGCCTCCTGTGGATGGCGGTAAAAGAATTTGGTATTTGGCGAAGTTGGCGGCGGCAAACCCTTTCACCAAAATTGCCGCGGTTCCAGCCGAGCCATCCGCCGAATTGACACAAAATTGACACTGCCATTGCCGAAATTGCATAAAGAGCCGCCAACTTCGCCAAGTGAAAAGCCACAATAAAAATACCTCGTTTAAACCTGATCGTGTGATCAAGCTTATACGAAGTATTGATAAACATATAAACGGTGGCTTCAATCCCGTTTGAAGTGCCCCTGACCCTTATCCAAGCTTGCGACTAAGGCTTAGGTGGTTTGGGTGGCTCCGGCGGTTTTTCATCCTTAGGCGGTTTGGGCGGTTCGGGTGGTTTAGCCGGTTCGGGTGGCTTAGGTTTGCCATCCGCAGGGCCGGGACCTTTGTCACCTTTAGGGGGTTTGGCATCCGGGTTTGGACACTTGGCCTCTTTCGGCTTGGGACCGTCTTTCGGCGCGGGGCAAGGGACGAGCGGATTATTGGCGATTTGTTTCTGCTGCTGGGCATCGACTTCTTGTGGTGTGAGCGGCGGGTGGATCTTAATTTTGCGCTGCAAATGGTCGATCGGTAAATTGGCTACATCTTTGACTTCATAGGCCTGGGGCAAGGTGGGTGGCGCTACAGCATTCATATTGGCATCCACCGGAATATGCAGACTGCTACCGGCTACGGCGGTATAGGTAACGCCCATCGCTTCGACCGTGGCATGACCTTCGACGGTGGTCACCGTCATATTACCATCGGGCTGCGCCTGAAAATAGACGGTCGATCCCAACTTAACAACGACCTGGTTGATCCACAACTGCACCTCACCGGAACCCTCCGGCGTTTGAATGATCAGACCGTTTTCGGGAACTTCGGCACAATTCGAGGCTTCCGTGCCACTCTTAAAGGTAAAAGCCTGCATAGGGGCGTAATATGGCTGCGATCCATCAACGATATTCAAGGTGCGAACATCACCTTCGCTGGTGATGAAGTCCGATTTGACCCAACCCATCTGATCGCTATCAGGGAGTTTGACGCGTAACCATGAACTATCTCCTAGACGATCTAAGGCAGTCACGGTCTGGTTGGGCTTCAAGGTACCAACGATGCCTGCATTTAAACTCGGGACTAAACGGGCATTCACAGCGTTATTGCCAACGACGCTGATGTCCAGTGCGGTTGAAGACGGTACGTCATTTTCAAGGGTTACATCGCCAAAGGCCAATAAAGTCAGGTTAGCGGGCGCAGTGGAAGGCAGGTTGGCTTGCACATTCATCAGTGCCACGCCCCATTCGCCCGTATCGAGGGTCATGGGCGACAACTGCAAAGATTTGATCGTGTTAATATCGACACGGTCTCCCGGTTGGCTAAAATGGAAATCGCTCACGTTCGAATTGGGTTTGGCCTTGAGGTTGACGTTGCCGTAGCAAGCCTGATTTTTGCCGGTTTCGTGACACAGCGTGGTTGTCGCAGCCAAAGCTTGTTGCACAAGCGCAGGACAATCCGCCGCCATGACCGGGAAAATGCCGAAGCACAGCAGCCCATAGAACAGCAATGATAAACGTTTCATGGTCAGATCCCGCTTTTAATGATTAATGCACTTACAATGAATATTCTGTGTTGCGATGTTGGTCAGCAAATGATAACTAAATGTAGCACATATAAATCCGGGGTTTATAGGCCTTATGGATGGTGTTTCATGAATTAAAAGTAAATTTACAATAGAATCGAGTGGGTGGCTTTATTGTTGGCGTAGGAGGATCAAAGACCCTCCTCTACCGATGAAGACGCTTCCAACAATCAACCGAAGCGTCGATTGGCCCAAACACGCGCATTAAGGACATCCGCCACGCTCTTTGGACTGTCGCCTGTCAAAATCAGATCGAAGAACACATTCGGATATTCTTTCTGGATGACCTTACGCATACTATCGGCCAGATCCGGCGGGGCAATTACCGTCGCGGCTAAACTGCGATCATAGGGAATATCCACAATGAAATCCCAGACGGTCGTCACAATCGGATGGAAGGTGTTCCAGTAGGAGCGTCCAGCCTCGATAAACCACTGTGGATCAAGCCCCGGCGCGAGGATTATCGCGTGAAAGGTTGGTTCACCGATAACTGGCCCCGGCCCTTTAGGACGTATCACACTCGCGGGCCACGCACCACCTTTCGGCACTGGGGCGATTGATTGCAGCTTGTCGATGGCTGGCAGTTGATTGTTGTAGTATTCGTCTTCCTTCCACAGCGCCAAACCGAAGTGCCACGGCTGCGCCTTAACCGCGATCCACTC
>JACDGI010000237.1:8655-10391 GCA_013821665.1 Anaerolineae bacterium | reverse complement strand
GACTCTCGCTCAGATCACTGGTATAACGCTTCCTTTTGTGACACACTGGTTTCTATTCCTGTTTGGTTTCGAATGTTTGGTTGGTACCTCCATTCTACCCAACAGGAATATTCAAATGGTCTCTTAGTTACAGACACGCTTCAATTCCTCTTGCCGCTGTACCAGCGCATCCTTTCGGGTGAATCCTTCAGCTTTGAACGGAAAGACGCGTATTACGTCTTTCAGTCTTATGCCAGCCCGATTAAAGATGATGATGGGCAAATCATCGGTGGCATGATTTTGTCGCACGATGTTACCGAATCCAAGCGTACAGAAGCAGCCCTACGCGCCAGTGAAACCCGTTTCCATTCTTTGGTTGATCTCGCGCCGGTGGGCATTGTCCAAACGGATGTCCAAGGGAAGCGCGTTTTCTGTAATAGCCACTGGTGTGAAATGACCGGACTTTCGTTGGAACAAGCCCTTAGCGATGATTCATACCAAACGATTCATCCGGATGATTGGGATGTGTCAGGCACAGCATGGAAGTCGATGATGGATACCCATCTCCCTTTTGAAAATGTTGTTTTCCGCTATCGACGACCGGAGGGAACAAGCGTATGGATTTCGGGCAATGGAAGACCACTCTATGATGGACAAGGGGTGGTTACGGGTTATCTAGGCGTGGTCACAAATATCGACCAGCAGGTTAGTACACAGGCAGCCCTACACGAAAGTGAAGCCCGCTACCGCTCTGTCATCAACGCCATGTCCGAAGGGGTTGTGTTGCAAGGGCAGGATGGCACCATACAAGCCAGTAACCCTGCTGCTGAACTCATATTGGGTTTGACCGCTGACCAGATGATGGGTCGCACGTCGCTTGACCCGCTCTGGCGTGCGATACATGAAGATGGTTCACCATTTCCCGGCGAAACCCGTCCTGCCGTAGTGACACTCCGTACCGGAAAACCGTTGTCCAATATTATTATTGGGGTCTATAAGTCCGACAATTCACTGAGATGGGTATCGACTAATTCACGACCTGTATTTACCAATGACAGCCATTTGCCATCCGCAGTCGTTGTTACCTTTATTGATGTAACCGAAATTCGCGGCGCTCAAGAGAAATTGCGTCTGGAGCGCGATTTACTGCGTACCTTAATTGATAACATGCCGGATTATATCTTTCTTAAAGATACTCAGGGGCGCTATGTTTTGAGTAATACTGCCCATGCCCAAGCAGGTAATCTTGCGCCAGACAACCTGATTGGTAAAACCGCCTTTGACGTATTTCCAAGTGAGTTGGCATCTCAATTTCATGCCGATGATTTAGCACTGATGCAATCTGGGGAATCGCTGATTAATGTCGAGCGTGAAACCGTTGATGCACACGCTAATAACAAAATCGTACTGACAACCAAAATTCCTTGGCGCGATTCAAGTGGTCAGATATTAGGGTTGGTTGGTATCAGCCGTGACATCACCGAGCGTAAGCGTATGGAAAATTTGCTGCGGCAAAATGAAGAACGTCTACGGCTTATCACCGACAATATCCATGATCTAATTACATTAAACGATATAACAGGCAAAATGGTGTATGTAAGCCCATCGTCCAGAACGATGCTGGGCTACGAACCGGAAGCGTTGTTTAATAGACCATCAACCGACCTGATTCACCCTCATGACCGTGTACTCCTGACTCAAACACTCCAAACAGCTATTGAAACAAAAACGCAGCACTTTACAGTGGAATGCCGCCT
>JACDGI010000237.1:0-8645 GCA_013821665.1 Anaerolineae bacterium | reverse complement strand
AATTTCACGGGAGGTGTTTTTGTCGCCCGTGACATCACCGAACGTAAAATAATCCAATTCATGACGATTGAACAAGAAAAGTTGCAAACCGCGCTGGACAAAGAACTCGAACTAGGCACGTTGAAAACCCGTATGATGCAGCGTATTGCCCACGAATTTCGGACACCGCTCACTGTCATTCAGTCTTCGGTCGAAATATTCATGAAGTATTTGGATCGCCTCACGCCGGAGCAACGAGCCACGAGGTTCAATATGATAACCAGACAAATCGAGTCGATTACCGATATGCTGCTTCAAATAGGACTTGTCATAAATGGGGACTTTAAACCGGATGAACTCAACCGCAATATAACCGATGTCAGCGCCTTGTGCCGCCAAGTGGCTGCGGAGTTAGAAACACAATTCAATTTACCGGGTAAATATATCTTGGAAATGCCCCAAGAAGTCATCTTCTCGGTGGATGAACAAGTCTTAAAAAATGCTATCCAACACGTCATGCGTAATGCAGCACTCTATTCAGAACCGTCCTCGGTCGTCAAAGTCAGCCTAGCACATTTCGAAAAAGGGATCAAACTGTGTGTGACCGATACTGGTATAGGCATCCTCCCGCAGGAGCAGCCCCGCATTTTTGAACCATTCTTCCGTGGAAGCAATATTAATGAAGTTGGTGGGCTGGGTGTCGGGCTGACTATTGCCCGCGCCGCCATCGAAGCTCATGAGGGTACAATCATAGTGGAGAGTGTTCTGAAGCAGGGTACGACTGTCACGCTCTGGATTCCGTAGCATCCAGTTGCAGCGCGGTGAGTATTAACAGCACTCTGTAAGTTAATCGGCAAGAGGTGTGTCTGCGCCTCTTGCTGATTAACTTGTGGTTAGGCTTTTACAACAATGGTGTTCGCCACCTTATCGTGCCAGCCCTGCTTCTTGTCATCCCAGAAAGCCCACAGGATGCCAATGACGATAATGCAGCTAATGTAGTAACCGATGTAGCGGATGATGGCTGTAGCATCATCAATCGCTGAGCCATCTTTCTTGACCACGCGGATATGCAGCAGCATCTTACCCGGAGTCTGTCCATTTTGGCGCGTCAGGAAATACCATGTGTAAGCCAGCGAAATGACGAAGCCAAAACCAAGTCCCGGCCCGCCAAAGCGTGACAAAATGCCTGTGATGATGCTAATAAGGAAACCATCGACTATCGCGGCAAAGAAACGCTGGCCGAGGCCCGCTAATTCCATAAATTCACGTTTCGGTTTTTCCTCGTACATCATTGTCTCGTTCATGGTTAAATTTTGTCCTCTTGATAGTGGCATCAGGTCTGTAATCAACCAACCCGCGCCCTATGTGTATTATGATCTACTATACGGATGATCGACAAAAAGGTTTCAAATGCGGTTGAGAACTCGGTGAGTTTTATAGACAGCGTAGGGAAAACTGTGATAATGTGAAAGTATTCACAGATCACATCGTTATGTTAGCAATAAGGAACACAACTATGGGACAACATTATGATGTCATCATCGTGGGTGGGCGGCCTGCCGGATCAACGCTTGCAGCACGCTTAGGCCAACAGGGTGTGCGGACACTGCTCATTGAACGAGCGGAGTTTCCGAGTCTGCCCGCTGCTTCATCACCCATTATCTATTCATCAGCCCTCAAACTCTTAGATGAAATCGGCGCGGACGAGAATGCCTACGCCCATAATACGCCGCGCATCCGCCGCATTTATGCCGACAACAGCCAGTTCCAACTGAATATCCCACTGCCAGACGCTAATGGCCGTGACTACGCCTATGCCATTGACCGCGCCCGTTTTGATGCCGCCCTATGGAACAATGCCAGCCGTTTCCCATCGGTCGATACACGGCTTGAATTCACCGTGACCGACTTATTATGGGCAGGTGAGCGCGTCACCGGCATTATCGGTCAGTCACACGGTGGTACGGAAGAACGCATTACTGCTGATATTGTCGTGGGCGCAGATGGACGTTTTAGCATGGTCGCCCGTAAAGTCAACGCGGCGGAGCGCGATGTCCACACCGAAAATCCAACCTCACTGCTATATGCCTACTGGAAGAACGTCAAACCTTATCCGGAGTCGAGTGAACCCAGCGCCGTTGCTTATGAAGGTGGCGTGGGCTTCGGTATGTTGGTGATGGATAGCGCCGATGGAACCACCGCTGTCACGATGGAAGGACAGGCTGATTTGCTCGAACCCCCAGCCGGAAAATCCAAGGAATTTTATCTAGAGAAGCTGGCTGCTAATCCCAAGATTACGGCACGGCTGGAAGGCGCGGAGATGGTGACTAACGTACGCGGAATGCGTAAAATTGGCAACATGTACCGTCAAGCCGGTGGCGCAGGTTGGGCACTGGTCGGTGATGCCTATCATCAACACGATCCGCTGGACGGTCAAGGGATTTTTAACGCACTGTTCACCGCCAAATCCTTGGCATGGGCCATCCGCTACTATAAACGCGGGCAAATGTCGTGGGAAGAAGCCCTCGAATGGTACGACGAAACCACCCGCAGTAAAACCTACGGCATGTATCGTCAGACACTCGCCAACGTCAAAACCAATCTCTACAACAACAATCAGTCACTTCCCGGTTGGGCAGTAACCGGTCTGCGCTGGTTGATGGAAGATCCCACGATGGCTGATTTATTGGGCAAACTCATGACGCGCCAAATCCCGCCGGAGGTCGTCCAGATGGCAACCCCTGCCATCGCCGTTGGCGCAATGGTACGCGCTCCACTGCGTGAATTCCGCAAACGCTGGTTGGCCTTCTGATAATCGTTCAACTAAAAAGGCAGGCCACATTTGACCTGCCTTTTTGCCTATATGGCTAGCTTGCCGATGCTAGAGTTTGTGCATTTCGGCGCGGAAAACGTGCCACAAGTACACCAATAAATATGATCGGTAAGAACGAAGCCGTCGAAACCTGCGGCAGTGTCACCACACCCTGCAACAAGAAGTGAACAGTTACAATCCAATCCACTGCTTGGACGATAATCATCGACACGATCCACGTCCGGTGTGCTTCGGGTTCGCGCATCGCTACGAACATCCCATAGGCAAAGCCGAATGCTCGTGCGCTAAACATAGCGAACATCCACGGAACCCACGCTGGCACAACTGACAGCCCCACTAATGCTGCAAACTGAGCGGGTATAAACAAGAAAACCAGCCCTAAAATCAATTGCACGACTCCGATAAACCCTAATGTGTAACGTAGCACTGATCCTCTCACGATTTTGTTTCCTTTCCTTCATAAATGACCTGTTGACAAGCATATGAATGACGGTATACTTTGTAAAGTAGTTACATAAAAGTGCTATAATTACATTAAGTGAACTAATGGGAATTGGAGCGAAAACGATGGGTGTCAAAGGCTGCCCTATCGAACGAACAGTCAATATTCTTGAAGGCAAGTGGACACTGCTGATCTTGCGTGAACTCTTTACTGGAACCAAACGCTTTGGTGAACTGCGGAGTGCGCTAACAGGGGTCAGCCCCAAAACACTGTCGGAGCGGCTGCGGATATTAGAACAGCAGGGTATTGTGAAGCGCACAATTTACCCCGAAGTGCCGCCGCGTGTGGAATATTCCTTAACCGAGTTGGGCGAAACGCTCAGTCCGATTATTGAAGCCTTGCGGCAGTGGGGAACAGAGTGGGCAGATCAGGTCTTAGCGAGAACAGGCTAATGCTGCCCTACTTACACTCCATCCGCGCATAGATCCGCGCGGCTTTGAGCGTTGGGCCGATGGCATTCGTCACCTGCATAAACGATCTGAAGTAATCGATACTCCACACCGTAACCACTGTATCTTGATGCCAATCGGGATTCAGCGCCGGACACATACTGATGCTGCCGAAAACCAATCCCACATCGGGATAATAAAAGTGCTGTATAACCGGAAAAGGAGGCAGCCCATAACGATCAGGCCGTTCTAAAACATAGCTGCCACCGTTGCCTAAACCCAACACCGCTGCGCCCAACGGTAAGCTGGTCGAAAAAGCGATCTCATTAACACGTCCATCTAAAATGCGTAGGTATGCGTCATGCAGTCCCAGCCGAAAGGTTGGAGTGTGCGTCCATAAAGGCGAATCGACTTTCCACTGCCAGTAGATATAACCCCAAAAAGTGTTCGTGCTTTGACCAAAATCGGTATATTTGGCTTCGATATTTTGCACCCACGCGTGGCTTTCGAGCAGTTTTACAGCGTCACCGGCAGTCGTTTCACCGGGTTTGATACCTAAAAAGCAGGGTGAAGCACAGTCGTCACTCATCAGCAAGCCGGATACATCATGATCGTGATGCGGCTGCGCATGCACAAGCAGAACGCCTGTGGCAAACAAGCTGAACAAAATAAACATCAAACGCGCGACAAGCGGTGTCACACTAGCGCAAAGCCTCCTGCATCCATAATAATGAACGTCAGCTTACCCAACCTGAGTCGTTTTGCCTACGATTCATAAATTTCGAACAAGGTAACGCTTATTTGTTTGAAGCACACGCGTCAAATGAATTATTGTAGGGACGAGGCGTGCCTCGTCCGCCGGCCAACGACCATTTCAACTCGACGTGACGTTTAAGGAACTCGATCACCATATGATGGCAACCTTACCCATTCAACCTGTTTTGAGTACCACCAACCTCACAGTCGGTTACACCAATGCTCGCAAGCCGCCCATCGCCGTAGTCGAACACATCTCGGTTGATTTAATGGCTGGTGAATTGGTATGCCTCATCGGGCCGAACGGTGCCGGTAAATCCACCTTGATGCGCACGTTAGCCGGAATGCAAGGACCCTTAACAGGCACAGTGCGCTTGATGGGTGATAATCTTAAATCGCTCAAACCCAACGAACTCGCCCGCCGCCTGAGTATTGTCCTGACCGAACGCGTCGATGTGGGTGTGCTGTCAGCTTATACCTTGGTCGCTCTTGGTCGCTACCCCTACACAGGTTGGATGGGTGATCTGCGCCCTGAAGATGAGTTGGTTGTACAGCAAGCGATTGCCGCTGTTGGAGCCACTGAACTTGCAGATCGTAATGTCGGTGAACTCAGTGATGGTGAACGACAAAAAATTATGATCGCCCGTGCCTTAGCGCAAGAACCGGTCGTCATGCTGTTGGATGAACCCACGGCCTACCTCGATTTGCCCCGCCGTGCCGAACTCATGGCGATGCTGCGCCGTTTGGCCCGCGAAACTGGACGCGCCATTTTGCTATCCACTCATGACCTTGATCTTGCCCTGCGTAATGCGGATCGCATCTGGTTATTACCCAAAGGTGGTCATTTGCAAGCCGGTGCGCCAGAAGATTTGGTGTTGAGTGGTGCCTTTGAAGCGGCTTTTAAGGGCGAAGGTGTGCAGTTTGATGCCTACACGGGCTCATTCCGCACCGAAAATTTACCGGCGGGCATGGTCGATTTGCACGGTGAAGGATTACCAGCTTTATGGACACTTCGAGCCTTAGAGCGTGAGGGTTTCTGCGTGGTACGCGCTGGAATCGACTCCCCTGTGCGTATAACGGTTCAGCAAACAGAGGATGGAACGCGGTGGCATATTCATGACAACGGGCAGGAGCAAATCAGCACATCACTCTATGATGTTATCGCCCACCTCCGCAAACCAATCTCCACGGTTTAGAACATATTAAATAGGGTAATCACAGGCTTATATTTTCGCCTTTCATCACCTGAATCTTTGTAGGGGCGCACGGCTGTGCGCCCGCCGACTGAATCTCATCTTAATTTGTAAATCGCCATCATCCCGACCGGTATTTCCCAAACTGATCATGACTACTTTGCAACCACTATCCACTATCAAAGGCATCAAATGAATGCTTTGAAGTCCCCTCGCTGCGCAGCGGAGAGGGGATTTAGGGGAGAGGATGCTTCTCAACTACAATGGACGGCTAATTTTAAACAGCTAATCAAATAGATCGTGGCGGAACGAACGGCTCCGCAAAATCTTGATAAAGACATACAGCACCAGAATAGGCACCATAAACCCGAACACACCCATAACGGTACCCAAAACATAATCAAATTCAAAGTAAGGCTTCGGATCGACAATCTGACATTGGCTACAAGTAATCGTTAGCAGCGACTTGAAGTAAAGCTCGTAGCTCACGATAATTGGAAAGACACCGCCCACGATGGTCATAATGACACCGATGATCACCAAACGTGCGTAGAGTCCGATGCGCCACAACGTATTACGCCATGTACGAATGGTCGTGGTCGATTTAATAGCCGGATAACGGGCGTAATAAATGGTGTTGCTGGACGGGCGGGCTGCGTTAGAGGTCGTCGGGCGATTATGAAAATCAATTGTTGCCATAATAAAAACCGATCTAATATTGAGTTGCCGTAATCAAGACTGTAACGTTCGTGAAAAAGTTACGAAGACATTGTTAAGAACGTAAACTCTTAATTTTGATCTTAATGTGATAACGAACCATTGTCAATCAAACATGAATGAAGGTTTGTAAATTCTATCTTTATTAACAAAATTTAAATGTCTTATCGGCTGGCGGGTGTCTCTAGAGTTTGCAACTTGTAAACAGATTTTGCGTAATTATATGGAGACAATAAACGTGAAGATAACTCAAAAAGGGATTATGAATATAGGACGACTGACTTATTTTGCGGTGGGTGTTATTTTCTTGTCGGAGGTTAGACTTGCACCATAGATTAATAGCCTGCTCATCAGTGACCGCAGTCAAAGCAAGGCGCGAGTGCTATAATTAATCCGCGCTAGTTATAAATACCAAACGGGATGCCCTGTTTGACTAAGGAAAATTCGTATCATGGATATCGGTGGTATTCTAGGAACATTAGGTTTAGTAGGGTTCGTTCTTTTTCTTGTCGGCGCTGGCTTGGCGGTTGCCTCCACCTCGCAAGGGCGCTCGGCACGCATGGGTATATTGTTGGCGGTGGCCGGTCTAATCGTCGGCATCGTTTTCAGTATTATCGGGCAGGGAATCATCTTCGTTGCGCCCACACAGGTAGCGATTGTCGTGAATACACTCAGCGGTGAGTTGCTTCCGCCACTTAATAGCGGTACGCATATCGTCGTTCCCATCATCCAGCAGGTATCGGTGGATTACCCCATCACCCAGCAGGAATATACGATGGCTGCGGGTAGCACCGAAGGCGCACAGGCCGGTGATGACTCCGTTGACTCGCGGACGAAAGATGGACAGACAGTCAAGCTGGATGTCACCGTTTTGTTCCATATTGTCCCCACTGAAGCCGGCGCACTTTATCTGGCTTGGAATGATAATTATTTGGCGGGCTTTGTCCGGCCGACCACCCGCGCCATCGTGCGTGAAGTCGTCTCCAAGTACACAGCCGAACAAATTTATGGAGAGGCACGCGTTCAACTCGGTGCTGATATTAAACAGTCCATCGGTGATCGTTTCACGACGGAGCATCTGGCTTTGACCGATTTCTTGGTGCGTAACATCACGTTCTCACAAGAATTCACCACCGCCATCGAGCAAAAAGTGGTTGCAGCCCAAAACTTGGAACGTGCCAAGACCGACGCGCTCACCGCTCAGACCGAGGCCGAAGGTAGGGCTAACGCGGTCATCGCCGCCGCAAATGGTGATGCCCAATCGGTTCAGATCAACGCCAAGGCCCAAGCCGAAGCCCTGCGTTTGGTCAGCGAACAAATCGCCGCCAATCCCAGCCTGATCCAGTACGAGTACGTTCAAAAACTGAGCGACAAAGTACAGCTTATTCTGATGCCGTCCAACAGCCCGTTCCTGTTTGACCTCGCTAGCTTGGCGAAGGCCAACCCGAACCTCGTTATCCCATCAAATGGATCGGATGCCACTGGCACCGCCACTCCCACACCCACGCCGACCCCCGGCAGCTAACCAATGACATCGTAGAGGAGGGTTTTAAACCCTCCTCTGATATTGAGTACACAACAACTAATGGTGCGCCTCATAAATAACACGCTAATTTTGTAACGCTTATTCCTCAAATACCTCCCGCTGCACTTAATTACTTCGCTCGTCACCACAAATTGAGTCGTTTGAAGGTTTGAAAACTCGAACCAATTCGCGTTGACATCATACGAACCCTTGTTCTATAATGATTATGTATTTAACGGTAGGGTAGCAGCACACTAAACGGTGGAGATTAACCGCTTGCCTGAAAAAGCAATAATGTGCGATTTTGAATTTGCATTTACTCCCTTCGCCCTGAGGGAGAAGGGTTGGGGATGAGGGTTAATTTCACCCTCCACCACTTAACGTAGTCCTACCTAAAGGTAGCGCCACACTAAACGGTGGACCCACTATTAAGGTTAACTGACCGTCTTTTCGTAGGGGCACAGCGTGCTGCATCCAGTTCTTAAAGCTCCCTCCCTGTTACTATGGGGAGGTCTGGGGTGGGGTATGTATGGTCATCAACACCGAAATGAAACCCTTTTGGAGAACACCGAATGCCACTAACGACCTACCAATCATCACTGAATAGTATTGCGATCTTGGCGGCGGCAGAACCCAATTTAACGGCGGCGGCAACACGCGAGCCATCCGCTGCATTTGTGTCATTTCGGTGGCAATAGCCGAGCCTCCCGCCGACGCAAAATGCACATTCGGCGGCTTGCTCCCTCACATC
>JACDGI010001002.1 GCA_013821665.1 Anaerolineae bacterium | reverse complement strand
ACGCCATTCACCGGGGCGCAGTGTTCCGAGCATCAATTTGCCCATCTGCGTGCGAATCAGTGACTTCACCGTATGCCCAAGCAGCGACGCGGTCCGCCGGATTTGGCGTTTCTTTCCTTCGGTCATGACGATTCGCAGCGTCGATTCGCGTTCGCCACCTTCCATCAGATGGATATAGCAGGGGCCGGTGTAATCAATCGTGCCATCTTCATTGTCGAGTTCCACACCCGATTGCCAGCGAATCAGAGTTTCCTGCGTGGGCAGACCACTGATGACGACTTTATAGGTCTTGGTATGGCGATAACGCGGATGGGTCAGGGTATTCGCTAACGCACCGTCATTGGTCATGAC
This sequence comes from Anaerolineae bacterium, assembly GCA_013821665.1. GTDB lineage: Bacteria > Chloroflexota > Anaerolineae > Aggregatilineales > Phototrophicaceae > CFX2. The sequence continues at coordinate 1,819 of JACDGI010001002.1, read as the reverse complement.
CATCAAGCCTTCGCTATCCGCATCCAACCGACCCGCACTGAAAAGATTTTCTTTGAACGGCAGAAAATCGGTGATGATTTTGCGCGTGTCACCTTCGTGCGGTTCGTCGGTCGAAAGCACATACTTCGGCTTATTGAAGGCGATATAAAGTTTCTGCTCAGGGAAGGCAAGCTTGGTGCCATCCACTTCGATGATGTCTTTTTGGGCATCGGCTTGGTCGCCCAGATGGATCACCTTGCCATTGACGCGCACGCGTCCTTGGCTGATGACATCTTCACAGGCACGGCGCGAACCGAGGTTGGCCTGTGCCATCAATTTCTGTACACGTTCTTTCACGATGGTTATTTCTTCCAATAGCTAACTATTGGCATTATATCAAACGGATAACGATCTGTCAGGGAGCGACTGGGGTAATTCAGCTTCGGAACTGCTCACGGCAGTCTGTCTGCTCGCATAGGTGACAGCAGCCAATGTGATGATCGGAATGACCAAACTTTGCACGCGCCATCCTGTTGGCCCCGGCCCGGAATCAGTCAGTATCAACAGCCAACCGGTGATCCATACCGCCGCCACCGCCCATCGCCCGCGTTTGTACCATGCCAGCAGCAGTACAGGCAGCATAATAGTTAAGTTCCACATAGGTGTTTACGGCAGCAACAAAACACCTAGTGGGATACTAGCCGCAAATAGGGTAACTGGTTTCCAGCGCATGAATGCCAGCGAAGCGATTACCACGACTATAGCAGCGACAGCCAGAATGGGGCTGATATTCCACGCCGTTTGGGGTGCCCATGCCGATTGTGCATGGACGTTATAACCGCGTACCGCTGCAATCCAGCCCGGTATCCACCAGCCAAATAAGCCCAGACTCAACGCCAGTAGAATAAGTTGTGTGATGAAAAAAGTACCCAAGAACTTCCAATTTTTTCGACTTAAACCGATACCTAGAACCACCAGCGTGGGCAGTAAGGCCAGTTCCGGTTTGACCAAGCCTAATCCCAAGATAATACCAGCACCGATGCTTTGCTCGTGCATCAGCAGCCAGAATCCGGCTCCTAAAGCCATCAGCGGTAGAGCAGTGATTTGTGCCTGAAAAACCATCAGAAGTGTATATTGCCACAAGAGGGCAGGGATAATCAGCCAGACCGGTGCCTTTCCCCATGTGTTGCGAAGCAGATAAAGGGTTCCGATAATCATGATGACGGACAACCCTTCCCAGATTGCCGCACCAATATGCACATCATCAATGAACCAAAATGGGAATAATTCAATCGAAAGCTGCGCGGGATAATGGTACTCTTGCTGGTCTACATCGGGAGGACGTGGAGCACCATATAGCATGATTTGCATTTGTCGCGTTGTTTCGGGCGAATACAGATCGCGGCCTTCAAACAGTGCCAGACGTGAACCCGCCCACCACGGAAAAAAATCGCGGTGATCGGCACCTTTTACCCAAGCGAAGTAAGCAGCCGTGCTGAGTAAGCCCCATAAAACGATTGTGGCTGCGATGAGCAGCAGAGTGTGAATGGTTCGAGAATTGGGCGATGGGCTAACTGCCACGGGAATATCCATTCTAAAGCGTAAACGAATATTCTCAGTATAGCCCTCGTTAGATTGCGGAAGAACGTAAGATTTAAGTGCTGTTTTCCTTGGCCCATACTTGATGCCGTGCCCAGACTTTTTCCCATAGTGGATTGACATCCGGCAGATGCAAATCGAATTGGTCGCTTAACACCTGTTCGTAGCGTGCCACATTATCAATGGTTTCATCCTGTTCGCCCGCTGATGTAATGGTACGCAGCACTGCCCCTCGCAGCAT
>JACDGI010001001.1 GCA_013821665.1 Anaerolineae bacterium | reverse complement strand
GGTCAGAGGTGTGCAAGCTTCAATGGGCGGATGTGAATTTTGTTGAGAACACGATTGCGATTCGAGCGGCTAAAAAGCGGGCCGCCGATCATGTGGATTATGTGCCGCTGATGCCTGCAGCACGGGCCTTATTGCTGGCGTGGAAAGCGTTCTATGAAGGGCGCAAGGTGGTTTTCTGTTCGATTAGTAAGGCAGGCAAGCTGCTGGCCGACAGTGGGCTATCTGGTGAGAAAATCCGTCAGGTGTGTGGTATTGGTGTAGACGACTTTATGCCGCATGATGCCCGCCGCACCCTCGGTACCCGTTCCCTGGAGAATGGCACCCCAACCAATTACACCCAAAAGATGCTGCGCCATGTCGATCCCTCGATGACGCTTGAATATGCCAAATATATTGAGACTAAAGAGCTGTCTGACAAGGTGAAATTGGGATATTAATGCCCACGCGATGGAAGCCGAGCAGCTTGCTAAGATGGTGCCGAATCCATATGGATAATACCGCTCAGGGCAGCCTAAAAACTGCCCTTTTCTTTTGCATTCCCACAGTTATAAGCACTCTTATCAAAACCCCGCTTATACGGCTTAAACCACACTATTCGGTGCTATAATCCAGAAAAAGCAGGAGGTAACGATATGGTACTCAAAACGCGACATATCACAGATGACGATTTTGACCGTTTCGTCATGCTGCCTGAAAATGCAGATCGTAACTTTGAATTCATCGCCGGGGAGATTGTTGAAGTGGTATCTAGTAGCAAGTCTTCCCGCACCGCTGTCAAAATGTCTTCACGGGTCACTATCCATGTTGATGATAACCATTTAGGTCGTGTAACAGGCGCGGATGGTGGTTACATGGTGTATGGCGAGAAATACATCCCTGATGTAGCGTTCATCTCCTATGCTCGGCAACCAAAAGACCCGAATGTTGCTTACAATCCAGTTACACCAGATTTAGCGATTGAGGTGCTATCGCCTGGCAACACAGACCTAGAGATGACCCGCAAAATCGGCAATTACCTAGCAGCCGGTACAGTAGTTTGGGTAGCTGATCCTGACACCCAAACGATTGATGTCTATACACCTAACAAACCGCGTAAGACATTACGTACTGGGGATTTCATTGATGGTGGCGATGTCCTACCGGGATTCCGGTTAGCGGTTGCCTATGTGTTCAGTGAATAAACAGTAAACCAAAGATAATAGCCCGCCACCGCGGCCTTTTTGTTGCTTGTTTACTATTCGTTATCCTTTGATTGGGCGGAGTCAGACAAGCTAATAATCTTATCTACAAGAGACTGGTACTCGAACTCGGCCATACAAGTATATTGTCTATTGTACTTCTCCAAGAACTCCTGATAACGTCTGTAGATAGGAGCCAGATCTGGATCGAGTTTCTCTAGTATCGCAAATTGGTTGAACAGTACTGATCGTTCTATATGTATTAACTTCATGGGTCTTCCTGATCCTACTATCCTATATGTCCGACAATCTCGCAATGCCCCACCGTCAGCGAATTCTAGCCACCTGCCCTGCTCTCGCTGTCTGACAACTTCCCGATACCCAGCCTTCCGCGCTAACTTGCCATCTGTCTGACGACATTATCGTAGCGCTTCAGGCCGAGACGATTTTAATCTGTCAAGGGTTTGAGCAGAAATTGCAGTAAAGAGAACGTCAAATGGGAAATAGGAATCCAAAAAACGTGCTCTGGAAAACACCACAGCACAAAGATGGAAGCCCATTGCCTGTCACGCTACGGGCAAGGAGGCTGAAATTGTCGAACCTTCAGTGGGTTGTCAGACGGCTTCTGCAAGCGGTATGACAGCGCCTTGACGGGAACGATTGGCGATATGTTTGGTTTCGTCATACACCTCATGTCGCTGCCAAAGTGTCCAGATGATTTTCAACCAGCGATTGCCCAGTGCACGATAAGCGCGAGTGGCACCGTGCCCCCGGTCAAGCTGTTGCTGGAAATAAGCGCGTGCCCAACCGGACTGACGCAAGCTTCGCCGTGCCAAATCATCAACCGCGTTGCGCAGCGAATGCGAACAACCGGTACGAAATTCGACCGACTTGCTTTTACCACTCCGTCGGGTAACAGGCACCGTCCCAGCCACGGCCTGAAGTGCCTCAGCGGTTGGAAATCGACCGCGGTCGTCACCAATCCAAGCCAGCAAC
>JACDGI010000236.1 GCA_013821665.1 Anaerolineae bacterium | reverse complement strand
GGTTTAACCAACGACGGGTCAGTAATACGGCGAATGTCATGCTTAACCGGTTGCGTCAGAATACCCGATAAGCCTTGCATATCCAGCACCAGAATCGTTTCAGGATCACCAATTTCAAAGCCGTGCTGCCGTAAGCGTTCAATCAAATCCGGCGGGGCATCGTGGCTGTAATATTTCCACTCAAAACTGTGACCGATACGCTGAAAATAAGCGATTTCATCATCAATAATTTGATCGGCATTTTCGGGCGTGAGCTTGGAATAAATCAAGAAACTTTCGGGGTCATTTTCATTAATTTGGCGAACGGTGTACGGGGTCACTTCGCGGCGAATACCCGGTTCTTCAAAGTTGATGCGTTGGTCATGGTCATAAAGTGCGCGTAATTCTTCAGGTGACAGTGATTTCAATACGTTCCTTGCCCTTACCGACATTTTTGCGTTTGAGTTGTATGCTTCCGACTTCACCCGTGCGGCGTAAATGAGTACCGCCACAGGGTACGCGTGCAAAGCCTGTGATTTCCCAATAACGCCGCTGGGTTGCCTCGTCACTGTAGGCGCTGATGATGTCCAAATTGGCGGCAACCAGCGCATTGGCCTTTTCGCTGATTACGGGGAAATATTGGGAGATATTTTCGCCCCATTCAAAGTCGATGCGCGATTTATCCTGCGCGATATGAGCGCCGATTTTGGTGATGGGCTTCAACTGTTGATACACCAATTCCAGTATGATCTCGGCGGCGAAATGCAAACGCATCATCCGGTAGCGCCGTTCCCAATCAATCTGCATGGTGATGGGGTCGCCAACCTTGAATCCATGCCCTTCTGCCAGCGAATAAACGATATTCTGGCCTTCTTTACGGGCTTCTAAAACGGGAACCTGATTGAACGTACCTGCGTCACTTTCTTGCCCGCCGGAGAAGGCATAGAAAATGGTTTGGGCAGCGGCCACGTCATTGCCATTAACGCTAGTGATGTGCGTATCAAGCTGCGTCTGATACGGATCAGCCCAGAACAATTTCTGCGTAACAGGTGCATCAACAAACGTCATCCTTGATGCCACCAACTTGGGAAGCGTTCGTCACCATCGGTAGCGGTGATTTGGGTCACATTCGCGCCGGTGACATCCATCAAATACAGATCGCTGAATTTGGCTGAACCTCGAACGGAAGCAAAGACGAGCTGTTGACCATCGGGTCGCCATGCCGGATCAAGATCATCCCCTTGATTATCACTGGTGAGGTTAACCGCCACTTGATCGCAGCTATTCGAGCTAATACAGGTGGCATCCACCACAAAAATATCAGGGTTGCCACTTCGAGTGGAAACAAAAGCAATTTGCGTACCATCTGGCGACCATGCCGGACTGTAATCCGCGCTGGTGGCAAGTGCAGTCAAGGGTTGAACATTGCTGCCATCTGCATTCATGACCATAATGTCACGCTTGGCATCACGGCCTTCAACGTAGGCGATGCGTGTGCCATCGGGCGACCATACTGGACTGCCTTGATAGCCGGGGTCTGTTGTCAGACGCTGAGGATTTTTGCCATTGGCATCCATCACATAAATATCCCAGTTAGAGTCGCGGTTGCTGGTGAAGGCAATTTGTTTGCCATCCGGAGACCACGCGGGATACAAGTCGTCCCATGTATTGTTGGTCAGGACATCACTTTCTCCTGTGGCAGGATTCAAGACATAGATTTCGTAGTTGTTACCGTTTACGTTGGAAGCGAGTGCAACATGCGTCCCATCCGGCGACCACACGGGCGTGACATCCGAGGCACTGTTATCGGTTAGCGGCATGACGACTTGCTGAACATTGGCATCCATCAGATACAGATCATAGTCACCATCGCGATTCCATGAGAAAACGATGCGGTCGGATGGCAGTTGGTTGCCCTGACGTGCCGCGACTAAAAGCGGCGCAACCACACAGCTAACCACCAAACTGGTTAACAGCACTTTGAACATGAACCACTGCTTGCGCTTAATCAGATTGATAAGCATATTCCTACTCCATCCCTATCGCTTTTCTCAAAAGCACTATGACCTGCCCGCATTTATGCTTGCCAGACAGGATATGAATCATCTTCGAGTTGATCTTGCGTCAATAAAACGGCTGCATCTTCGTTAAAGCCGGTGTTGATGGGTGTGATATACAAATCATTGCCGTTACGCCGGTTGGAACTAAAGACGATATGCTGACCATCCGGCGACCACGCGGGTGAACGATCATCCGAATTAAGCGACTGAACAGGCCAAGCAATCGAATTACCATCAAAGTCCGTAATACCAATATCATGATTAGCCGTGGTACACGGGTTAACAGCACTTGTACCGAGGTCATCACCCAAGGGCGTTGAGTCCTGTGACAAGCGGTTGGACTCAAAGGCAATCTGTTTACCATCGGGCGACCACGCGGGCATATCGTCATCATGGGAGTCGTGCGTCAAGTTCTTGAGGTTGCCGCCCTCTGTGTTCATACGATAAATTTCCAAATTGCCATCACGGTTGGTGACAAACGCAATGTACGAGCCATCACGCGGCGACCATGCCGGAAAATTATCATCGCTGTCAGCTTTGTTGGTCAAATTGACCAAACCAGTACCATCAACATTCATCCGGTAGATTTCCCAGTTGCCATCACGGTTGCTGGCGAACGCAATCTGCGTGCCATCCGGCGACCATGTTGGATTAACGTTATCCCCCTTATTGACGGTGAGCTGCTTCACACTGTTGTCGGCAATCGTAAAAATATAAATATTGAGATTAATACCCTGATTCTGATTGTCCTGAATTTGGGAAGCGAATGCTATACGCTTGCCATCCGGTGACATGGCGATCTTCGAATTGGGCGAGGCTTTCACATTAGAAAATCGAATAGGCCCGCGTTGAAGAATATTGCGTACAAGCCCGCTCAAGCCGCCTTCCAACAAACGTACTTCCTGATTTACACCATCGCGTGGGCGAGAAATATAAGCGATAGTGCCTTGGAACTGCGGCGATTGTGTCAGCCCTAATATGATACCAACGCCTGCCAGTGCGAAGATGGCTAAAATCGCAACGGCTCGAAGGCGGTTGGTGCGTCCACGAAGCGCGGCCTGTTCACGGATTTGTTGTTCTTGTTCTTCGCGAAGGCGCTGCTGTTCACGCAACCGTCCGTCTGAAATTTCGTCCGAAATACGGTTGATGGACGCATAGAGTTCGGGCAAATTGTTGGCGTTGAGTTCGCCATTCAGCACATCGACATATTGCAGCTTATCAAGAAACTGCGGCAGTTTAATGTCTTCGATACGGATCGGAAGTAATTTTTTGCCGAGCAAAACGGCTTCGTCATATTCGCGTTTGCTCCAGTCCGACCTGATCCACAGGTCAGACAACACAATCAGGAAAATATCGCTGTCCTGAATTTGCTTGACAATTCGCTCCCACCACACGTCACCGCCCGTCAATTCACGGTCAAACCACACGTTCTGATAGACACGCGCTAAGGGTTTGTACAACGCTTCGACAACCGCGCGTTCTTTATGAGCGTAGCTTATGAAGATGTGGCTCATACGAGTCTCCTGTGGCAACGACTCCGGGGGTATATGGTGTGACATAAAATCATTATACAAGAGCATTTACGCGAAAATACACGCGTCAGTGGTCGTTAGTAGGGTACACGGGGGAACAGCATCGAAATACCCCTTTGGATTAGGGGCATAATGGGCTTCCCGGCTCTTGCCAATTAATGCCAAATCAATTTTTGGACAGTTCTTAGGCGTTATGACATATACAGATGAGTATCGTCGGTAGGGAGTTATAAGAGGCAAGTTTCAAGTTACAAGAAAAGCAAAACTTATGGCAGTAATGGCATTATTTCCGCCGAAATGGCAGGCGGATGTGCGGGAGTAATCCGCTGAAATGACATTTTTGTCTGGCAGGACGCTCGGCTAAAACCGCTGAGTGCCGCGATTGGCTCGGTCAATGCCGCCACGTGCCAATTGCCATGCCACATCAGCAGATGTACGGGAGAGAAACGCCGAAAATGCAAAAATGAATGCAATACGTTTTACCACGAAGACACAAAGAAAGAAGAGAAAAATACTCAAATATTGTAGTACAAAAATTCTATTCCGTCAAGCATTTTTAGGCTCATCTCCTTGTGCATCATCATCCAATTTACGGCGGAGGTTGTCGATTTTTTGGTTAAGAGGCGCAATAAATTGCTCATATTTTTTAGCGACAAATATGCTAAGGGCTTGCTGATAGTAATCGAGGGCAAGAGCAAGATCGTCCAGTTCCGCATATAGATCGCCTAGCGTACTAAAACAAAAAGCATATAAACTCTGATCACTATCTTCAGTTGTAGCTGCTAAGGCTTGTTTGTAATAGGCTATGGCCTCTTCCCAATTTCCAAGTTGTTTGTACATGCCACCCAAACTATAAAGAATATGGTGCTCACCGTCTCGATCTCCAATTTGACGGGAAAGTTCTAAGGCTTGCATATGTAGATTCAAAGCCTGTTGATGATCGCCAGCCGAGAAATAGGATAACGCTAGTTGGTTCAGAGTCGAGGCAACTTCGCGCTGATCGCCTCTTTCGCGGACGATGGCTAAGGCTTGTCTATAGTGACCAATGGCTACATCGCGGTCTTTTCGGGCATTGCTTACAAGGGCAAGGTTATGAAGTTGTTGAGCTTCAAACCGTCGATCACCATGTTCTCGGGCGATTTGTAAGGCTTCTTCAAAACAGTGCTTGGCTCGCTCATTATCTGTTGAGAAAAAGTAAGCATATCCCAAGCCGTTTAGATGTCCCATCAAAAAGCGTAGATTGTCGATTTCCCGGGCGATAATAATGCCTTCGTTATATAAGTCGATGGCTTTTTGATTGTTGCCCATCTGATGGTATACACCTGCCAACATACTAAGATCGCGTGATTCCCAATAACGAGAACCAAGCAAACGATTAATGGCTAAAGACTCTTCATAAAACTGAATAGCACGTTGATGTTCGCCTAAGGCATTATACGCACTTCCAACACTGACTAAACTTTGGCCTATACTATCCTGATCCCCTATTTCCCGAGCGATCTCCAAGGCTTGCAGTCGACAATGAAGTGCTTCTGCAAAATCGTGTCTAAAACTATGAACGGTCCCCAACGAGCCTAGTATGATGCGCTCACGTTTACGATCAGTAATTTGTCGAGCTAAGGACAGCGCTTGTATATCATACTGTAACGACTGGTCATAATCTTTCGAACGCCAATAGAAGCGCCCAAAATTTAATAGTTGATCGGTTTCGAGGGGTTTGTCGTCTAATTCACGGGCGATAAGGATGGCTTGCTGGTAGCAATCAAGAGCATGAGAACTCTCATCTACCATGTAATACGCTGTACCGAGCTTACTGAGTGCTTCGGCTTCAGCATGGCGATCATTTTGTTGACGTGCCAATGCCAATTCTTGCTCATGCTGCGTAATATCCTGCCGATAGTCATGCGGCATAAAAGTATTCCCTAAAGAATCTTAATAAGATACAGCATTATAGATCAAAAAGTGGGGATGATTAAAGCGTGGTGGTGATTATTATCAGCCTGTTTTGAAAGTAATAATCAGCGCAACAGCGGCAACGGTCATGATGAGGGCAGTCAGCCAACCGAGTATGTTGGTGGTGCGCCCATTGACACGTTCACCCATCACCTTCTTATTATTGGCGACCAGCATAATCACAACCAGCAGCGGCGGCGCGAGCAAACCATTTAAAACGGCTGTCCAAAAAAGTGCTGTAATCGGATTGATGCCGAGGAAGTTGATCAGCATCCCGATCACGGTGGCAGCAACAATCACCGCATAAAACTGCTTGGCACGGTAGGGTTTCTCATCAAGGCCGTACTTCCAACCAAAGGCTTCCGATACGGCGTAGGCGGCAGAACCTGTCAGCACCGGTACGGCCAATACCCCTGCCCCGATCAAACCGATTGCCAATAGATATTTAGCCGCATCACCCGCCAATGGGCGTAAGGCTTCTGCCGCGTCCGTAGCCGATTGCACATCCGTTTTACCACTTTTGAAGAGTGTGGCGGCGGTCGTCAGGATAATGAAATACATGACAAGATTGGAAAGCAGCATCCCCACGTTGACATCCCAAAAGGCATATTTCAGTTCTTTGTCGGTCGCGCCTTTGCGCTGCCACAGATTTTTTCGCCCCATGCTGACTTCTTCTTCGACTTCTTGACTCGCCTGCCAGAAGAACAGATAGGGCGAAATGCTCGTCCCTAATATCGCCACAAAGGTCGCGAGAAAAGCATTGTCGAGGCGAATGGTGGGGATGAAGGTGTTGCGTAAGACCTCGCTCCAATCCGGTTTGGCGAAGAAAGCCGCGCCGATATAAGCGAAAAGTGCCAACGTCAACCACTTAAAGGTATTGGCGATGAGCTTATACGAACCCCAGATTTGCAGCGCCAAAATCGCCAATGTGATGGGAATAATCAGCAAGGTAGCTGGCAGCGGCACAATCAAATTAATAGCGGCAGCAATCGCTCCAATATCCACACCTGCATTCACCACATTTGCAATCACCAGAAAAAAGATCACTGGAAAGAGTATTTTTCGGGAATAATTTTCGCGAAGGACTCCGGCCACACCTTTGCCACTCACCATGCCAATTTTGGCACAGATATATTGGACAGCCGCCATAAACGGGAAGATGAAAACTGCCATCCACAAGGTTATAAAACCCAAGGACGCGCCCGCGCTCACATACGTGCCGATACCCGAAGGATCATCATCGGACGCACCAGTAACGAGGCCGGGACCAAGTATTTTTAACGCGCGCTTGAAGCGATTGGGTTCATTTTCGATAGCCGCTTCAAGGCTGTCTGTACCGCCTGCGGGTTCTTTGTGCGGGATAACTGGCGCAGCCGCTTCGGAGCCTTGATCGGATGGGGATGGCATACAATGTTCCTTAAAATGCGCTTGGTAAAACCAGTATTACATCTTCAATATTCACCTTCAGTTGTCCAGCTTAGAGCATGTCGGCAGGTTATAACAGCGCCGCCGGGTGGATATATATCTAGCCAGTTCACCTACCAAACATGAGAGTAACCAAAACCATACACATGGTAATCTCTATCCATGCTAGACTTTTTAAGGGAATACTAGAGGAGCAGCTAATTTTTCCCAACTGATTGGGCCACAATGCTGTTGGCGAATCTATTTTTCTCATCTTTTAGTATGTGCATTTTTCTCCCCTCTGCCATGAAATGGAGAGGGGTCAGGGGTGAGGATTTGCCAACAACACAAGCAGACACAGTCTCAATCTTTAACCGCACTTTTCCCATATGATATTTGTACTCAGGAGGCCGCATTCCTTATTACAGATTACACCTCACAGTAGTTTAGATCGTTTTGATTACACACTAAGGGAAATTATATATGAAACGTAAGTTGTTCGGAGTAATAGTCTTACTGAGTCTGACATTGATTTCGCTCAATGGCTTCGCCTCGGCGCAGCCCGCCCATGCCAAATGGACGCTGATGGTTTATATCGCAGCAGACAACAATCTGGAGCCCAATTCAGTTATTAACCTGATGGAAATGGCCGCGGTCGGCAGCACACCCGATGTCAATGTTGTCGTACAAATCACACGACCACCGGATTACACCGGCTTTTATGGCGAATGGGGTGGCACACGCCGCTTCCTCGTCAACAAAAGTGATGGTCAGTTATCGACCGGTGACTTCCAAATCTCCCCTGAGCGCTTCGAGAAGTACATCACGACAGCCGCGCCTGACTTGGGTTTATCGCCAGATCAGGTCACGAAAGTGACCAAAGGAACGCCAAAAGATCGCGAGGTGGCAGCGCTCCAACTCACCGTACCGACCATTGAAACCCAAACCCCTCTAACACCCTTGGAACTCCAAAATGTGCAAGATTTGGGAACAACGGTCAACAGCGGCGACGGTGCTACATTAACCGATTTCGGCACATGGGCCGTGCAGACTTATCCGGCAGATCATTATGGTCTGGTGATGTGGGATCACGGTGGCGGTTGGTCGATGATCGCCTCCGACGACACATTGGCTCCTGCCGGTATTCACATGCCGGATTTCCAGAAGGCGTTGGATGCCATCACCACAGCAGCCAACCAGAAATTTGATTTCATAGGCTTCGATGCCTGTTTGATGTCGCAGTTGGCAGTGATGATGACTATCAAGCCCTATGCCGATTACGAGATTGCTGCCGAAGAACTGGTGCCGGGTTTCGGTTGGGATTATACCCCTGTGGTAAATGCGTTGGTCGCCAATCCAGACCTTGCCGTTCCTGACTTTGCCAAAGCCACAATCGATGGATTTGATACCCTCTACAGCACCACCGAAAAAGCGGCGGCGGGCAGTTATGATATGGGTTTGACCGATTTATCGAAGGTTGATGATGTCGTCACAGCCTTAGACGGTTTCAATACGGCTGTCAAAGCCTCAACCGGCAATGAAGTTAAAGCCATCAGCACCGCACGCGGTAATGCTCAATTATTCGGAAGCGTGGGCGAGGACGCGGATACCACAAGTGCCATTTCCTCGGTGGATTTGAGCGACTTCATGCGGCTGATGACCAACCTCAGCAGTGACGCAGGCGTTAAAACGGCAGCTAAGGATGTCATTGCTGCGGTATCAAATGCCGTACTCTATCACAAGGCCAGCAAGACCCTGCCCCAAGCCAACGGCATGTCAATCTACTTCCCCGCCGATGGTCATACGTTCACTGCGGTTGCTGACGGTGATCGTTACCGGCAAGAGTTCGCCGATACACTGCCCACTTGGCAAGACTTCCTCGACACCTTGTATAAAAACGCCAGCGATGCCGGAGTGAGTTCGAGCCTCGCGCTGAAAGTCACCGATGTTTCGACTACCCAGCAGCCGGGTAGCATCTATGATGTGCCGGTGATTAGTTATAACCTCAATGGTAAAAACATTGTCGATGTGTCGGCTTTCATCGTCTATCAAATCGATGAGAAAACCAATGTAGTGCTGGACAGCTTCCCAATTACATCCGGCGTGACCACTGAAGATGGTTCGACCATTGATGATTATCCCGATGGCGAATCCGCCAACGATTTCTACTGGAATACCAAAATCCCCAGCCTGACCGATGGCAAAGCCAGCGCTCTAGTGTTGATGACCACCAACGCCAAAGACGAGCAGCATGGGTTTATACAGGGGATCTATACCAACCAGATTACCGGCGATAAATCCGATGCTACCCTGTTAATTAACCTCGACACCTATGAATCCAGCGGCTTGTGGGCAGGACAAGACCAATCGTCAGCCAACCATACGATTGCCCAAGTTTTTCCCAAAGCGGGTGACACTTTTGAACCAGCCTATCTGATACTCGATCAAAGCGGGAATTCACAACTGACTGCTTCTGGAACCGTCATGACCTTCGGCAAAGATCCTTTCACCGTAACCGATGCCCCCGGCCCTGATGGCACCTATCAAGTTGTGTTGAAGGCCACCGACGCAACCGGTACCTCCACCGTGGATACCGGAACCATTACGGTACAAAACAAAGGCTTGGATGCTAACTTTCAGGGCTTTAAAGATTTGGGCTTTGGACTCGACTTCCTGTATCCGGGAACGTGGACAGACGCTTCAACCTATGTACGCGCAGATGGCACCGACGAAGAATATGTAAGCGACATCAACGGTGATCTAGTGGTTTCGACCATCAAACTTGACGGCGTAACCTCTCTTGATGAGGCTGAGACCAAAGTGCAAGACGACGTGAATGCCATCGACGGTGTAAAGGTCGGTGATAGCGCCGATGTCAAAGTTGGCACAGACGATGGTAAGAGCATCACTTATCAATATACCGATTCCGAAGGCGTAGAGATCGATGGCATCGCAGTAGCCGTCTATGCTGCCGATACTCAGCAAGGGTATCTATTGAAGATCGAAGCACCGAGCGATCAGGCTACCGAGGCTCAAACCGTCTTTGATGGTGTACTGAGTTCCAGCCAGTTCTTCCAACCGGCTCAATAGTCTCATCGGATGTTTCTAAGCTGTGGGAGGGCAAACAACTCTCCCGCAGCTATTTCAAGTAGTACCTCAGTCGTGAAGCCCTCTCAGGCAAAACCGGGTAGGATGATAGCTATATCTATTTTTAGAATTTAGGGGTTTTTATGAAGCACTGGTTCAGTGGACTCGTTTCCCTAATCGCACTGCTTGTTGGCCTGCAACCGATCCATGCTCAGGTTCTCAAGACGATTACCCAATGTGATTATCAGCACATCAGTAAGGCAATTGCTGTTGGCGGCGGCATTCTTTTGGATTGTGAGGGTAAGATCCAAATTTGGGCGAATAAACCCTTAACTATCACGTCTAATACCTCCATCGCACCGATTGACGGGAATAAGGTCACATTCGAGGCGCTCAAGGGACGCGCTTTCGTCGTCAATCAGGGGGTTTCGTTCATACTTGAAAATATGAGGCTC
>JACDGI010000235.1 GCA_013821665.1 Anaerolineae bacterium | reverse complement strand
ATACAACTGCAGCACTTGCGTCTGGTTGAGCATCACCGGCGTGTTGGACAGTTCAAGTTCGTCCAGTAACACGCGAACCGATCCCTGCTTGGAGGCGTACCAGATGCTGCCTTGAAGTTGTAACCAGATGCCGCTCTGGGCAATCGTATCGAGGGCGTTGGGTGGCACGAAGTAGCGCAGATCCACATCAGGTATGGTGTTCTGCATTGCATCAGGACGACCAATTAAGAGCCGCCGTTTGCCTCGTGAGGTGATTTCAAAGCTGCCCAGTTTGACGCGCAATAAACGGTCACCGGCACGCAGTGGGGCAGGGAGGTCGACGGGCTGTGCCGACTGCGTAAAGACCACCAGCCGGTCACCGGGTTGCAGGTCGAGGTCTTGCAAGCGTTGCGTCGCTTTGACGGCGCGGGCAATTTCCATTGTGCTGGCTTCGAGGCGCGTCTCATAATGTGCCAGATAGCGAGCGACTTCACCGACGGTTACGCTGCTGCCGAGTTGAGTTTGATATTGATGGCTGGAGTAAGCCATCGCGGTTGTGATGCGCAGTGCCAAATTGAAATACCTTCATGTAAATATGATTGAATCGCCAAGATTCAAACGAAGAGTTTAACCGCAGAGAGGCGCTAAGATCATTTCAAAGTGTCCCAACGATCTGTAACTAAGTTCGACTGAATTTCACCAGCAGAAGACCTTCAGGCGGTACTGTTTCTGCCGCAGTTGAGCTTAACTTAATGGCTAAGGTCTGCCCATCTTCTGACCAAATGGCATATATTCCTCTACTGTGGGGGATAGGATTGTGGGCCGACAGGCGGAAAATTTCTGTGGTGGTACGACTTTGGACATCGGTTGCGAAAGCGGCGATGTCCACAACCGTCACTATACCAGTTCCGCCGATAATGGGCTGTCCTGCTTCATAAACGCCTGAAGTCCATAAAATTGTTTGTCCATCAGGCGAAATCAGTACGTCATACAAACTGCCATGAATGTAATCCTGTACCGAAAAAATGGGCTGGCAATCGTCGCTTTCAAGCGGACAAATCGAAACGGCTTGTGATGTAATTTCCCAGCTATTTGTGAACTGGGTATCCACGTTAGCGACTGCCATTGGCCTATGGCTCTGAGCATTCCACCAGATATTACCTTGAGCAAACCATCCGAGGGTATCTGATTGCTTGACACTTGTTGGCGTTAGGCCTTTCAAATCCAGCCATTGACCGAGCGCGACCTGGACTAAGTAACGCCGGTTAAACAACGTAGTCCGGTCGTCAAAAGGATAGCGGTCGAGAACATCACTATTACCGCTATCGACATATTCTTTTGGCGGAACAAGGCAAAAAATCTGGTTATTTTGGGTCGGTGCATCATAGAAACCAAATGTGATCCGGTTTCCATCGGTACATTCGGCATGTCCCCCGTAATTTTCAGGGCGATTGTATTCCCGATACAGCATCGTATTGTTTTGCCAACGGGGTAAAGCATCGGTGTAATGTGGAGCATAGTAGTCGTATGTCTGCAAATTCAAATTCAGAAATTGAAGGTCAATGGGACTACTAGCAAAATAGGTGCCGTTGGCGCTCACCTGACCTATAAAGCTAAGCACTCTGGGAACAAAGGTTGTACTTTCAAATTGCCATGTGCTGTTGCTTTGACCACTTGTGATGCGGGAAGTCATCGCCATAATACAGAGTATGACCAGCACACGTAATGTTTTCATGGTGATTTTTTCTCTTTTGTTCTCATTAAGTTTTGTATCCATAAGACTACAAATTGTCTTGATGAAGTCGGAAATATCTTGCCAAGTTGAGTTTGATAGTGATGGCTGGAGTAAGCCATCGCGGTTGTGATGCGCAGTGCCAATTAGACGATGCCTTTGTACAAATATGATTGAACCGCTGAGACGCGGAGAACGCAGAGATTAGTGCGGAGAGTTTAGCGCAAACTTGTTACTTTTGCGGATAGCGACCTGCTTCAAGCAATGCCCGACGCGCCCGAATACGGATCGCATCATTGGGGTTCAGTACAAAAACAGTCACCCGACCTTCAGGTGAGAGTGGAATAATCCGTGCGCCATCCAGTCGAAAATGGTCGCTCCATACCTGTGTGCGGGGATTAAACAGTAAGGTGACTTGCTCCGTTTCAGGATCGAATGAAGCAAAATCGCTGCCTTTATTCCGATTACATTCAAGACAACTCAAGCACAGGTTATTGAGGATAGTTTCGCCCCGATGCTTTTCGGGTCGAATATGATCGACCTCATGCGAATAAAGGCTGTCATCCTGATGAATTAAACAATATTCACAGCAGCGCCTAGCGCGTTCAATAACCTGACGGCGCAGTGCTTCAGGGATATAGGTGGTACTCATGCGGCCTGAAGTGTTTTGTGGGCTTTGGCCTTCAAGAGCATGATGAAATGGTTCATCTGACTGGCTTCATCCAGTTCAGCGTGTTCTTCAGGACTCAGCGTTCCTTGCCGATTGGTATCCAGCAAGTAACGTAGACGTTCCTGTGCCGCATCAGAAGCATGGAACTCAATAATCTGCTTTGGGGTAGGGGATGAGAGTAGAAATGTGAGAACATCTTCCTGAATACTGGCAGATGGCGATGGTGCATAGTCGGTCATCAGCAATTTCCTTTCTCTAGCGCTTATTGTACACGGAATTGCTACGTTGTATCACTTGGTCTATTGTTCTAACAAAGAATTGCATAGGTCTACATCTTCACATCCTGTAAGACACAAAAAGGGCTAATATAAGCGATACAAGTAAGCCATCGCGGTTGTGATGCGCAGTGCCAAATTGAAATCCCTCTCATCCGATGCCATCCGTTTTACCACAAAGCACCCAAGAACACAGAGGGAAACCAAAAAGGAGATTGAAGTGCAGAGGTATAGAGAATGCCAAGACATCATTTGTGGAGTATGAAAGTTAATCACCGATTCTAAGATACATAAGGCGGTTTATTTCTCCCTTATAGATCAATTTTTTGTGAAAAATAATCATCAATTATGTTTTAAGTGCGTATTTTATCGTAGACTTATTAGTATGTTTTATTTACAAAAGATTAAATGTCATGTCAAAAGCAAAGTTTGAAGCCGCTAAAGAACTAATTGACAAGAAAGATTACGCTGGGGCACGAACAATTTTAAAAGGTATTGATCACCCCACTGCACGAGCATGGGAAGCAAAATTGGATGTATTGGCTCCACAAAAAACCAATTTGCGGAGCGCAATACCTCTCCTTGGTTTCTTAGATATAAACAAGCTTAAAGCTGAGCTTGAGACGACCGCAAAAGAGCGCGATCAATTAAAAAAGGCGATGAGTATAGTCTCGCGTATGGAAGCTTACGGCTTGATGAATGCTGTACAGGAATTACTCGCTAAACAGAAGGAGGTCAATGAGCAAATTCAAGTTACCCAACTTGAAGCTCAGCGGCGATCTGAAGCATCAGAGATACAGGCTGCTCGGCAACGTGCAACACTGGAACAGCAAATCGATGCACTAAACCGCCAGATTGCTGAAAAGCAGTCAGAAGTAATCCAGCTTGACGAGCAAATGTTGCTTCAATCTTTTGGCTTTTATAAACCACAGTACGATTTCGCAACATCTGATCTATATAAGAACCATCTAGAGAATATTCGCAAACAACAAGCAAAGATGATTAAAGATGGAACTGCCTGTTATGGCTCAACTACATGGACGGTTAACAATAGCCAAAAGGAAGGCGAACGCCTTATCAAAGATTATGTGAAACTCATTTTACGGTCATTCAATAATGAGTGTGATGCCAGTATAGTTGACATCAAGTTCAATAACGTGGCATCCATTGAGAAAAAGCTGCAAAAGGCGTTTGATACCCTTAATAAGTTGGGTGAACGAATGACTATTACGATCTCTCAACAGTATTTGAAGCTCAAGTTACAAGAACTCTACTTATGCCACGAATATCAGGTCAAGAAGCAGGAAGAGAAAGAGGAACAGAAGCTTATCCGCGAGCAGATGCGAGAGGAAGCCAAACTCATCAAGGAAATTGAGGAGGCGAAAGCGAAGCTCGAAAAAGAACAAAAGCACTTTTACAAAGCTCTTGGCACGATCAATGAGCAGCTTCAGAAGGTGACCACCGATATCGAACGTCAGGCACTTGAGGCAGAAAAGGCCAAGATCGAGGAGAAAGTTGGCGAAGTCGCTGACAATTTGCTTACAGTGGAAAAGCGAGAGCAGAACACCCGCGCTGGTTATGTCTACGTCATCTCGAATCTGGGTTCTTTCGGTGATAATGTCTATAAAATTGGCGTGACACGTCGTCTTGAACCTCAAGAGCGCGTTGATGAATTGGGAGATGCCTCAGTACCATTCAACTTCGACGTTCACGCCCTCATCTTTAGCGATGATGCTCCTAAGTTGGAACATGCTATACATAAAGCGTTTGAAAAGAATCGTCTGAATATGATTAATAACCGCCGCGAATTCTTTCATGTGTCGCTTGAAGAGATTGAGCGAGTAGTCAAACAAAATTTTGAGAAGCCGGTAGACTTCACTCGCACGGCGGCAGCAGATCAATATCGGCAATCACTGAAATTGAAAAGCGGGCTAGGCACAAGATCATACATACCGAATTCAGAAATGACGATCCCTACACTATCTTCATCTGTTGCGCTATAAATTTTTGATGGTATACGCACCGTTTGGTCTCGATTCTGCGTATATTGAATAACCGTGAAAATTTGTAGGTGCATCCAGATAGAGCGCTAAAAATGCAGGTAACTTGTCCGAATTGTGGTGAAAAAGTAACCGCCGATAACATCAACATTCAGAAAATGACGGCAGTTTGTGCCGCTTGTGATACCGTATTCTCATTTGAGCTGCCCGAAATCCAAAAAGCCAAACGGCGCAAAGTCAAACAGCCCGCCACGCTCACATTACGAGATGACCAGACCTTGCAGATGGAGTTCTGGACGAATTTCAGGTTAGATCGAAATGGGGAATTTCTGTCCAGCGCTATGGCTGGCCTTGCTATGTCGCTTATAACAGTCCTGCTTATTGGTTCACAGGATGCACCGCCTATTTTGGTAGCCGCGTTTCTGCTGATTGCGTTATCGCTCTTTTACCGGATGGCGCTGACCGTCGTCAACAAAACCCACCTTGAAATGGACGAGGATACGATCAAGATCACACGCAAGCCGATCCCGAACCCGCTTAATCAAGGCTATGAAGTGCCGCTGGCAGGTGTGACTGCCATTAAATATGAGGAAACCGCCATCTCTAAAAAAGAAGCCTTTGATACACCGCGTTATCAGGTTTGGGCGGAAACAGTCGATGGCAACCGACGCAACATCGTCAATGACGTAACCGAAGACTATGCGGTTTTCATCGCGCAGCGTCTACAAGAACGTCTTCAAATGGATGATGAAAAGGATGTCTCGCGGCTTGAGGATGATCAATATCACCAAGACGATGACACGGATATGCACGAGGTTGTGACCGCATCCAAAAGCACTGCTAGATCATAGACCGCGGTTGTGATGCACAGTGCCAAATTGAAATCCCTTTAATGCGATGCCATCCGTTTTACCACAAGGCCACAAAGAACACAGAGGGAAACCAAAAAGGGATTGAACCGCAGATATATGCAGCATTGAGATTTGGTCTAAAAGTCGTTTTTCTGTCTATCTCTAAAGTGTCTAATCGCATTTCAAACTCCTGAAAGGCACGGATGGCTTTCCGATTACACCAACCCAAAAACCATCACAGGTAGCCTGAGAAAGACATCAGTCATTACTGCCCGCGACTCTTCTTCCCGTGTGAATTGGCTCGAATTGACGGTGCTGTATTTCACTTTGCCCCTTATAACTGTAAGAGTGCGGTATGCCAGTATGCTTGACAGCTAATTATTTCACATTTACACTACAACATCTGAATATGAAAACATTTTAATATTTACATTAAAAGGCCACTATAAAAGGAAACCTCATGAATCAAGTGGTTCATCAGTTTAAGGCTGACTTTTTCAAGGTGCTTTCGCACCCGGCACGCTTGGCGATTCTCGACTATTTGAGAACGGGTGAGAAGAGTGTCAATGAACTACAAACTCTGTTGGATGCTGACCAATCAACCATCTCTCAGCAACTCTCACGGCTGCGAAGTGGAAACTTGGTTAATACGCGCAAGGATGGCACGACAGTTTACTATTCCATCCGTGACCCCATGATTTTTGATTTGTTGGATGTGGCCAAAGAGATTTTCAACCGCCACCTCATCAGCCATCAGGAACTCCTCGAACTCGTCGCCGAAGACGGCAGGCTGAACGAATAAGTCTTCATACCCCATTGATAAACCCATATTGCTGAGGATTGACAATGTCTGAGGAAACGAAAAGAATTCCGGTGAATCAGCAGAACCCGCCCAAATTTACCACTGAAGACCGTAACGCGATGCGTGCGTATCTGGCACGATGCGAGGTGCGTCTTTCAACCATCCATCGTGTCGCAGTCGGCTTTTTAAGCGGTGCGGGGTTGTTATTTTTGCTGCCAGTCTTTTTAAAGGACGGCGTGTTATCAGTTATTCGTTCTATCCTCGACTACTCTCCTACCTTCGCGAGTGGGTCTGGTATTGGGCACACGATTGCAACCCTTGTTATCTATATTTGTCTCTTTTACCCTTTTATACTTTCATTAAGTCTTCCGGCAGTAGCGCTTTTACTGCTGCTCAAAGATATTGTCCGGTTTTATTTCGTGGGTCATCCGCCGGGTTTCCCCAATGAGTTATTTAACCCTCGCTTTATTCTGACTGGAATTGCTTTTTCACCTGACGAATCCGAAGAGGTCAAAGCCCGTGTTTTGCGGTATCAATACGGAACCGACATGATTAACTTCGTCATCTCGCACGCGGACGCGCAATCCAGCTACTACCATGATGTCATTGATAAACCGGATCGCATGATTGTCCCCAACACTCGCAATCTGCCCAAGCTGATTAAGATGGGTGTGGTGGAAATTCCTTCGGGAAAACCGTTGGATGAGCTTGAGGATACAGATGTGGTGCGGGTGCATGGCACGTATTCCAATGGGGATGAAGAAGAGACCCTTCTTCAAACACCGTATGTTGATCGGACGTTGAAAGAAATCGATGGTTTTAACGCGGCACTAGGGCTGGCTGGATTCATTGAACGCTCCTTGTATGAGGAAGTTGCGAAAACTGAAGTTTCCCTCGTGCGTCATGCTTTGAAGCTGCGCCGACTTGTGCTGCGTTACATTCAAGCACTCTTAATTCTCATCTGGACAAGCGTAATCACGTTTCTTATGCTGCCCTTTTTGCAAGACGGAAAAGGGCGCTTTTCGCTGCTCGTTATATTTGCAATCGCCTATTTTATATGGGCAATACTGGCTCCTTACATCGTTCAACTACCGCTTTACTGGCTTGTCAGCTCTTCCAAAAAGGAAGTTCGTCGTAAGGGCGTTAGCTCATTTCAGAAGTCAGATGCCATTCAAAAATTTGGCAGGCTGACACAGAAACTTTGTTACGCCGCACTGCTGACATCGGTTATTGCGCTGCTGCTGGAAATCATTCTTCACCTAACGTAAGCCCATAACTTCTACAAAGTCTCGGCATCTAAACCCATGTTGATACCCTTGCGCCGTGTTCCAACATACGTTTAGAGACGAGAATTGGTGTCGATGGACTACAGACCTCTAATGTGAACTTTGTCAGTAGCACCACACTAAACGGTGAAAATTGATTACATAGCGAAAAGAAACAACTTACGACCTAGATTTGTCTTTGCTCCCCTTCGCTCTGAGGGAGAAGGGGCTGGGGGATGAGGGTTAATTTCACCTCTACCACTTAATGCAGTCCTACCACTTTGTCGAGCGCTTGCTAATTTAGTATTTTTGTTCTATTATTAGGTGTGGAAATAGAACTTAACACCACATTTTGGGTTTTGCTGGCGACTATCGACTATGAAGCAATGACAGCAGCGGCACACCCCAAAAGTGCGGCGGTGGCATTAGCCGAGCCAGCCGCCATTTCAGCGGCAGCAGCCGAACCTCCCGCCGCACAAAATTCTCAACTCGGCGGCTCGCTCCCGTAATTCCGCCGCACACTTCGGCGGATGTATTGCAAAATCTGCAAAAATTGCGAATTTTGTGCATATTTCGCAGCAAAATTCCAAATTGAGATTTATTCCCTCCCTGTTACTACGAGGAGGGCTAGGGTAGGGTCGGTATTCGCATTGTTTTCTCTGCATCTCTGCGGTGAAAAATGTCTTTCTTACAGATTGGTTTTGATGAAGTCCGACACGTCCTGTTGAGCATTCGAATGGAACACCAGCAGAGTTTGACCGATTTCGATCTCGGTGACGGGTTCGAGTTTGACCAGTTTGAGTCCGCGAATCTTCTTGCCGTTGATCTTGGTGACGGTATCCTTCTTACGGTTGCTGTACCACCAATTGTTTTTGCGCCAGATAATTGCGCCGTGCTGCCGCGAGATATTGGGATCATCACCGAGGTTAATGTCATTGGTCGAACCGCGCCCCACATTGACCGTTTTGCGCGTCAGAGTGTGCGATTGTTTGATGTCCCCACGCCGCATGGTGATGTTCATCAACTGTGGGCTGAGGTCAATGTTATCGGGTGAGTTAAGCAGCTTCATGATGCGCCGCCGTCCGATCATGCGATACAACAGGTAGTTCAGCGCCAACAAACCAATAATCGCAGCCGGTGGAACCCACTGGTCATTAATCGTATTGATGCGCTCGACAACTGCCGCCGGAATATTGGCAACTACATTGGGAACGCTAGGCGCTGCACTGGTCGGACTAATGGCTGCGGCTTGTTGTTCGGTCACAGGCAGTGAAACCGTCAAGGGACTGCTGAAGGCCAACTTGGGATCGCTAGTGCTGGCTCCCGGCACCGATGCCGTAATCTGGAAGGTGTCGGTCGGCTGGCGGTTCGGATACAGACGATCAATCACCGTCTGAATATTATCAACTTGCAGGGTGGCTTTACCGTCTGGTTGGAAAACGGCATCACCGAGCTTGAAAATCTGCGCTGGATTAGCGACCGAGGCCACCATAATCTGAGAAGAGGGCAGGGCATACGCCGGATTGCTGCTGACTTCAAACTGCACCGAGCCGCTCAATACGGTTGGATCACCGACGACCCGCAGCGCCAATTTTTGTTGAGCGTACAACTTCAGCTTGGCCGCTGTAGTGGCTAAGGTAGCGTTGTTGGTATCCCACAATTGCGCTTCGATGGTGTAATAACCGGGGTAATGCTCGGCTGCGTTAAACGTATATTTGGTACTGCTGCCACTCTGGGCGACCTCATCATTCACACGGAAAACAACTTTGGTGGCATCACTGCTGAGATCACTCTGAACATTCACGCCAATATTGACGCTGGCAGTGATGGGCTGAGTCGTGTCGATGCCGGTAGCAAAAGCAATCGAATGTTGCAGCGTTTGGAATGGGCAGTTAACACTGTCACTAAGCGCCGAGTCGTTGTTGGTATTGATGTCGATCTTGAGGGGTACAACACCACTGGCATTGGGTGTTTGTCCCTGCATATTGACGGTAATCAGGGTTTCGCTGTTGAGCGTGCGAACAGTTTCGTCCAAGAATTTGCTGACTGCTGTGCCAATCGAATCTCGTGAGTTGCGCGTTTCGGTATACAACCAGCTAAAGCCGCCGGTCAATTCGGCCATCTTTTGCAGCGCGGCATCATCGGTACGGTCACGCGAGTAAAAGCCCACCGGATAAATCTGAATTTTGTCGCGGTTGGCCGCCTTCACAATGTCGTCATCTGCGGCCTGAACCAGTGTCCGCCGACCCGAATCGGTCACGGTCAGAATCACTTTGCGTCCGGCACTGTTGGCTGGAAAGCTGCCCGCCGCTTGTAACAGCGAGTCGTACAGGCGATTGTCGCCACCGAGGACGATCAAATTGGTCATATGTTCGCTGACCAGCCGTGCTTTATCCGTATAAAACTGGGTGATCGGCGCGATTTCTTCGCTGAAGGTGATCAGCGCCACACGATCTTGCGGATTGAGGCCGCTGAAAAGATGTCCACTGATAGCGTTCACAATCTGGTCAATTGGCACCGTATCCGTGATGTCCAACACCAGAATCATTTGCAGTGGTGGGCGGTTATCCAGCCGTTCGATTTTGATGCGTGTGCTGTCCAGTGCTTGTGGATTATCACCGGCGGCAACAGCCACTTGATAGGTGCCAGTCGGGATTGGTTGACCATCGCCACCCATCAGCACGGCGTTGATTTGGGCAGTGTTGGTGGAGGCTTGAAACGTACATTGGTACGAGACGAATGCCCCTTTACGCGGCTGCGAAGCGTCCTGCGCGGTGATGGTCGCAGGTAGCAGAATGAGCGTCAGCAGACAGCCACTGAGCAACAAGCGAAAACGACGAGCGAGAGTCATGAGGTTTGCTCCGTGTGCGGATCGATGCGGCTGGCACTGCTCAAAGG